>CAJXZZ010000032.1 GCA_913065105.1 uncultured Gammaproteobacteria bacterium
AAAGGCTCTTGTAATGCTTCGAGGATTTCATTGCTGTTTAAAGTAAAGCTACGTGGAATACCTTCAGAAAGGTTGCGCCCCTTCACTTCTATTTCTAATAAATCTTTACCTGGGTAAGCCGAACCGATTTGATGCTTAATTCTCTCTGCAGTGGCCTCACCTATTAATGTGCCGTAGTTACGGCGCACATAAGAGCTAATGCCCTCATCAAAGGTATCACCGCCAATACGCACTGAAGCAGAATAAACGATACCATTTAGAGAAATGACGGCAACTTCAGACGCGCCACCTCCGATATCCAGCACCATAGAACCCCGCGGTTCATCAACCGGCATACCTGCACCTATCGCAGCGGCCATCGGCTCTTCAATCAAATACACTTTACGTGCACCCGCTCCGGCGGCAGATTCTTTAATGGCTCGACGCTCAACCTGAGTGGCGCCACAAGGCACGCAAATAAGCACTCGTGGGCTAGGACGAAACATCGCACTCTCATGTACCTTACGTATAAAGTGCTGAAGCATTTTCTCTGTTATATGAAAATCCGCAATCACACCGTCACGCATGGGGCGAATAGCCGTAATATTTTGTGGCGTACGCCCAAGCATACGCTTGTCCTCATGACCATAGGCTTCTATAGCCTTTGCCCCATTACCACTACGATTCTGTCGTATTGCTACAACCGAGGGTTCATCAAGAACTATGCCTTTCTCTCGGGCGTATATCAGTGTATTAGCTGTTCCGAGGTCGATAGAAAGGTCGTTAGAAAACATGCCGCGAAAGCGTTTAAGAAACATTCGTGTATTTGCTCATCGTATTTGTTGTAAATAGCGTTCAAGGTTCGGATATTACCCGCAACCCCGACCACTTTAGATTAATTAGCGGTACTCTAACAACGCGTGCAGTTTAGAGCAAGCATACAGGTGGCTTCAAATCGCATAATATGCTAATTTTGCGCGGTTTTTAACGCTTTTGGCGGCTTCGGAAATAAATTCCTGTTACTCTTGCAATTAGTTTGGCACTGAAGGCGGGTAAGCACCGAATAAATGCCAAATAAAATCGACACCGATGCCACACCCTGGCAACAATACTCGCGGAGAAATATATGTCATTGGGACCCGATGATGTGAAGAACATTGCGCACCTCGCGCGCCTTGATATCGACGAAAAGAATATCGAGGGATACACCAGTAGCTAATCCAGTATATTAGGTTTGGTTGAGCAGATGAATGAAGTTGATACCAACAACGTACAACCAATGGCTCACCCTATGGATGTTAGCCAACGCTTACGTCCCGATGAAGCTCTGGAAGTAAATCAACGCGCACCCTTCCAAAAAATAGCCCCTAAAACTGAAGACGGCCTATATCTGGTACCTCAAGTTATTGAGTGATTTTTAGGCCTCTCAAGTACTGAGACATATAAATAACTATACGACCGAATTTAAGAGACACAAATATGTATCACACTAAAACACTGAGCGAATTAAGCGCCATGCTCGAATCTGGTGACGTCACCTCAGTGCAGCTCACCAAACATTTTTTACAGCGCATCAAAGATTATGACACCGAGCTGAATAGCTTTGTCACGGTAACGGAAGAGCAGGCATTGAAAGCGGCCGCCGCCGCAGATGCACAACGCAAGGCAGGCAATGCCGGCCCATTAACGGGTATTCCATTTGCGCACAAAGATATTTTTGCACCAAGGACGTAAAAACCAGCTGCGGCTCTAAGATGCTGGATAATTTTATATCACCTTATGATGCAAGCGTTGTAGAAAAAATGCAGCAAGCCGGCATTGTTATGTTGGGTAAAACCAATATGGATGAGTTCGCTATGGGCTCATCTAATGAAACCAGTTTTTATGGCGCAGTAAAAAACCCCTGGAACACAAAAGCGGTTCCCGGCGGTTCATCGGGCGGTTCAGCGGCAGCAGTCAGTGCACGTTTAGCCCCAGCTGCTACCGGTACTGACACCGGTGGTTCGATCCGCCAGCCAGCGGCTTTTTGTGGCATCACCGGTATCAAGCCAACCTATGGTCGGGTTTCCCGATTTGGTATGATCGCGTTTGCTTCCAGTCTTGATCAGGCCGGTCCGATGGGGCAGAGTGCCAGTGACTGTGCGTTGTTATTAAATGCGATGTCCGGCTTTGATGAAAAAGATTCGACCAGTATCGAGAAAGAGGTACCGGATTATTCAGCCGGCCTGGATAAACCATTAGACGGTTTACGCATCGGCCTGCCAAAAGAGTATTTTGATAATACAGACGGTGGTATGAATGCGGAAGTTGAAGCCGTCATCAAAACCGCACTGGATCAATACAAAGCCATGGGCGCCGAGTTGATCGAAGTTGAACTGCCTAACAGCGGTCTGTCGGTGCCGGTTTATTATGTCGTTGCTCCTGCCGAATGTTCAGCGAATTTATCGCGGTTTGATGGCGTGCGTTATGGTTACCGCTGTGAAGATCCAAAAGACCTGAATGATCTGTACACACGTTCACGCGGTGAAGCTTTTGGTACCGAAGTGCAAAGCCGGATCATGGTCGGTGCGTATGCTCTGTCATCGGGTTATTACGATGCGTATTATCTAAAGGCACAGCAGCTGCGTCACCTGATCAGTGATGATTTTAAAAAGGCCTATGAAAAAGTGGATGTCATCATGGCGCCAGCGACACCGGACACAGCGTTTAATATTGGCGAAAAGACAGATGATCCAATCTCTATGTATCTCTCAGATATATATACCATCGCGGTAAATCTTGCCGGTATTCCGGCGATGTCTATCCCGGTGGGTTTTGCGCAAGACATGCCAGTAGGTATGCAGATAATGGGTAATTATTTTGAAGAGGCCAAACTGTTAAACGTTGCGCACAAATATCAGCAGGTTACAGATTGGCATACTCGTCTACCAGAGGAGTTCAAATAATGACTGTATCAAATGGGGCATGGGAAGTCGTGATCGGGCTGGAAATTCACGCCCAGTTAGCAACCAAATCAAAAATCTTCTCTGGTGCAAGCACTGCCTATGGTGCTGAACCAAATACGCAGACCAGTGTGGTTGATATTGCATTGCCGGGTGTATTGCCGGTGTTAAATAAAGAAGCCGTGCACATGGCAGTGAAGTTTGGCATGGCGATCGGCGCAGAAGTGGCTGATCGATCAGTGTTTGCCCGTAAGAATTATTTTTATCCGGATTTGCCTAAAGGTTACCAGATCTCACAGTTTGATCTGCCGATTGTAGGTTTGGGTTGTATCAATATCGAACTGGAAAATGGTGAAACAAAAACTATCGGGGTAACCCGTGCGCATCTGGAAGAGGATGCGGGGAAATCTTTGCATGAAGATTATGCCGGTATGACAGGTATAGATCTGAATCGTGCGGGCACACCTTTGCTGGAGATCGTTTCTGAGCCTGATATGCGCAGCGCCAAAGAAGCGGTCGCCTATATGAAGAAGATCCATACCCTGGTGCAGTACATCGGTATCTGTGATGGCAATATGCAGGAAGGATCGTTCCGTTGTGATGCCAACGTATCGGTGCGTCCGCAGGGGCAGGAAGAATATGGCACCCGCGCTGAGTTAAAAAACATTAACTCATTCCGTTTTGTCGAACGTGCGATAAATATCGAAGTCGAGCGACAGATCGATCTAATCGAAGATGGTGGTGAAGTGGTGCAGGAAACCCGCCTCTATGATTCGGTTAAAAATGAAACGCGTTCCATGCGCAGCAAAGAAGAAGCAAACGATTATCGCTACTTCCCTGATCCAGATTTACTGCCAGTGATCATCACTGAAGAATATCGTCAACAAGTCCGCGGCGAACTACCGGAATTGCCTGAGCAGAAACAGCAGCGTTATATGGATGAGCTGGGTTTGTCGGCATATGATGCAGGCGTGATTACTGCATCGATATCGTTGTCCAATTATTTTGACATCGTCGCTAAGAAAACCGGTGATGCAAAATTATCGGCCAACTGGATTACCGGTGAATTATCGGCACGTTTAAATCGTGAAGAGATCGAAGTAGAAAATGTAAATGTTGCTGCCGAGGCGTTTGCTCTATTACTGGAACGTATAAAAGACAACACCATTTCAGGAAAGATTGCCAAAGACGTGCTTGACGCGATGTGGAACGGTGAAGGCAGTGCCGATGAGGTCATCGAAAATAAGGGTCTGAAGCAGATTACCGATACAGGTGAGATCGAAGCTTTTGTTGATGAAGTTATTGCCAACAACCCTGCGCAGTTTGAAGAGCTCAAGAGCGGCAAAGATAAAATGATGGGATTCTTTGTCGGTCAGGTAATGAAGATGTCAAAAGGCAAAGCCAATCCGGCGCAGGTGAATGAGCTCATCCGTAGTAAGATGAAGTAAAAAAGCAATTTACCGCAGAGGCGCGGAGACGCAGAGAAAAACATATTTTTGTTAGTTACGCCGCAGGCGCAGCTAACAACAAAAAACTCTGCGACTCCGCGCCTCTGCGGTGAACAGCTTTTAGTTTTTAAGGTGCTAATAATGAACGAATCAGAATTTCAGGAAATTGCCGAACAGACCATAGAAGATATTCAAGATGCCATTGACAATAGTGGTGCAGATATTGATTACGATGAGGTTGGCGGAGTATTAACGCTGGAGTTTGAAAATGGCAGTAAAATTATCTTCAGTAAACAGGGCGCGATGAATCAGTTATGGATGGCTGCTAAATCTGGTGGTTTTCATTTTGAATATAATGAAGATACAGAACAATGGCTTTGTGACAGCGGCGATAATGAAGAACTATATAAAATGCTGTCGCGATTATCAACGGAGCAGGCAGGCGAAGCAGTCGTTATTTTAGCGCCATAATACTTTTTAGTTTGAGATATTTGGAGAAAGTCATGAGTGATGAAATCATTAAAAATTTAGGTCCATTGGCACCACTTGCTGGAACCTGGCGAGGTGACCAGGGGATAGATACTTCCAGGATACATAGTAAAGAAACAGTAACTAAGTACCGAGAAGAAGCACTGTTTTCTCCTATTGGCCCGGTCAACAATGGTCCGCAAAAATTATATGGTCTACGTTATTCGATGACGGCATGGCCGCTTGATAGCGATGATGCTTTTCACGAAGAGCTGGGTTACTGGTTATGGGATAAAGAACATGGCCAGGTATTAAAAACCCTGATGGTGCCCCGCGGTGTTTCAGTAAATGCCGGCGGTTGCGTCAAAGTTGACGATAAAAGTTTTCGCCTGGAAGCTGAATGTGGTTCAGAGACTTATGGCATTATGTCAAACAAGTTTCTGGATGAAACCTACAAAACAAAAAATTATAGTGTAGATATAACTATCCATGAAGATGGAACATTCAGTTATAAGCAAGATACTCAATTATGGATCCCTGTAAATCAAGCGATCTTTCATCATACGGATCAAAACACATTGGAAAAAATCTGATCTAGGACTTAACCTGTAGCGCTAACTGTTTTTCGATTTCGCTGGCCAATATCGGTTTGCTGTAATAGTAACCCTGCATATAATGACATCCGTTCTGCAATAGAAAATCTTTTTGCTGTTGCGTTTCCACGCCTTCTGCAATAACACTTAAACCCATGTTTTTAGACAGCGAAATTATTGTTTTTGAGATGACTACGTCTTCGTCGTCATCAGGCAGGTCACGTATAAATGAGCGGTCTATTTTAAGTTTATTTATGGGTAGTCGTTTAAGTTGAGACAGAGATGAATAACCGATGCCAAAATCATCGATAGCCAGACCGATACCCAGATCTTTTATTTTGTTAAGTGTTTGTATCGTCACATTGAAATCATCCATAATCTGTCCTTCAGTGATTTCAAACTCCAGCCAGTGCGGTTGACAACCTGTTTCTTGCAGCAGCATCAGAATGGTATCGATAAAGTCCTCTTTTTGCAGCTGTCGCATCGATAGATTTAGTGCGAGTACGCCCGGTTGTAATCCATTTTTATACCAGTTAACAAATTGTGTCATGGCCGTTTTCATCACCCACTGATCCATGAGAATAATCAGGCCGGTATCATGGGCAAAAGTTAAAAATTTTGCGGGTGATATCAGCCCCATGTCTGGATGCATCCACCTGACCAGGGCCTCCATGCCGATATACTGATCGGTTTCTGCATTGATCTGTGGCTGGTAATGGACAACAAACTCTTGTTTGTCTAATGCTTTGCGGAAGCTGGCTTCCATAGCAATGCGCTCGAAGGCTTTTTCGGTCATGCTCTGCGTATAAAACTGGTAGGTATTTCGACCATCGTCCTTGGCTTGATACATCGCGGCATCGGAATTTTTAAGCAGTTCTTCTGGAGTCTCGCCATCATCAGGATAAATAGCCACGCCGACACTGGTGGTAACATAAAACGACTGGTCAAATAGTTCGACCGGTGCATTCATGATTTTGAGCAGGTTTTGAGTGGCTTCCACCACCATGTCGTTATTGGCGATTTGATTCATTATGACGCAAAATTCATCGCCACCCAGGCGAGCCAGAGTGTCAGTTTGCCTAATTTCATTTTTCAGACGACTTGCAACTTCGACCAGTAAGGCGTCGCCAACTTTGTGCCCCATTGAGTCATTGATGCCTTTGAAATGATCCAGATCGAGAAACAGCACTGCTATCTTCGTATCATCACGATTTGCCTGTTTGATCGCCTGGTTGAGTCGGTCATCAAATAAAAAACGATTAGGTAGATCGGTGAGTGCGTCATGATGAGCATGGTGATGAAGTGTTTCTTTCTGGGCTCTTAATTCTTCCTGAATAAGGCGTCGTTTCTTGATTTCTAGAGACAGTGAAATCGCATTCACTATGGAGCCAGCAAAATCCTTCTCATCGGGTTTCCATGATTTTATTTCACCCACTTTTTCATGACAGATCACGCCGATTAGATGCTCATCCTGAACGATCGGTAAATCCAGCATCGAAAAAATGTTTAAAGGTTTGAGGTAACCATCATTAAATTCACGGGTACGAACATCTTCTCTGGCATCATCAGATGCTAGTATTTCACCATCGTATAAGGCATTAAAATAATGCGGGTAATCCTTCGCTGTTAATACAGCGCCACCTTCATGTGTGTCTGTATCACGTAAATATAAGTCGGCACATGTCAATCGTGTGTGATCATTATTGAATAACCATATGCTGACCCGCTCTACGTGTAATGCCTTTGCAGATAACTCGGTGGCTCTATGGATGGTGACAATATCATCCTGATAATCTACCTTGGACCATTCTAGTAATGCTTGTTGATAATTAGTTTTTCTGCTCAGTAAATGTTTGATGTTGATTATATTTTCATTGACCACCTCGGCCATGATAGATATCTCATCATGCCCCTGGACAACAATTGGTTGTGCTGTTTTTTGTTGCTGATTGAGATACTGGAAAAAATTTAACAGGCCATTTTGGAATGAGCCGATAGCAGATGAGATTGATCTGGCAATCAAGGCGCCAAAAATTATTCCTAATAAAATAGTGAGTGTGCTCACTATGAGTAATGTCAGTGCAATATTGTTGCGTTTCTCCGCCATGTGTTTCACAGAACTCTCAGCGGATTGAATGGCGCTAGTGATTACGCTATTTCCAAGAAAATCCATCTGTGGTAATACTTTTGTTACCAGTTGTTTATTTAAACTGATCCACGACAGCAAGGCGTTATTGTATCTTTGAGCAGAGGCATTGAATTTATCCAGTTTATCAAATTCAAATTCCTGGTCTGATATGTTCTTGAGGCGCCCCCATTCGCTCATCATAAATTGATAGTCTTTTTTAAATGAGTCAAACACGACACTATCCGGGCTTAAACGGTATTTTTTTTCATGTAGCCTCGTAACATAGGTATATTGCCAGATGTTTGAGCCGTTATTAATCTTCTCGATGGTTTTCTTATTCAGGTATTGGTTGATTTCCAGCCTTTTCGATTCGACATACTGCTGGATTTGAAGGGTGATATATTCACCTTCAGTTTCCAGGATAGTTGCCTGTATATTTAATTCGTTTAATAGAGAGACAGCTATCAAGTACAGTTTTTTATATTCATCCGTTGCTTGACGGGTCTTTTTTAGATTTTGCAGCAATAAATCACTTTCGCCTAAATCATCGATTTGGCCAAGTGTCTGGTAAATTTCATCGACGTATTTAATGGCATTGTCATAGGCCTGATTTGCTGCGGCAAAGTCATACACCGAGCCATTGGCATTCAAACGATAATTTTGTTCCTCAAGAATGAGCTTATTGGTGTAGCGTTCTATTTTTGTCGCAAAGATTAAATCATCCAGTTCAATACGAATAGCATTCAGTCCATTTTTGGATACCAGGGATAGAATCAGAGCAACGACAACACTCAATAACACCAGCAGGTAGGTTTTATTTTTAATGGATAAGTGATTGGCTATATTCATAGTGTATTTGTTCAGGTTAAAAGCATTTTGATAACTGTTTGTCTGTCTTTTGGTTTATTCTTCTGTTTGCTTTTTTCTTATTTGCTACCGTGTAAATACGTTGCAACTGTTTCAGGATTGGCAAGCTGGTTTCAACGTCACGTAATGATGACGTATAATACCTGTCTAGTAATCTGTCGACACTTACCTACAGCTCAGTGTATGAGCAATTCGTGTTACTGACATATATTGAGTCTAAGATTCCTGTTCAGAATAAATATAGCATGATATGGCGTATCAAGTTTCACCAAAAATGTGCATAATTATCGAATGTTGAGCGCACGTACCAAAACACTAATTTTTGCTTTGCTACTGACATTATCCAGTAGCCAGATTGTGTGTGCTGAAGTGAGACTTTATAAATCAAACAGCAATATGCCATTCATACGAATGATGCTGGGCATGATGGATGCGATGGGAGTTTTAGACAGGGTACCTACTAACTCTGCGTATGGCGGCCACCCATCATCACCATGGTCAAACAGTACTAATTCTTATATGCGTAATTCGCAAGTAGGCAACCCTTTTACACGCTCACCCTGGCTGCAATCGCCATGGTCTCAGTCAGGTCTGAATAACTCCGCTTACGATAGCCCACTCTGGGGTAGCCCTAGCTGGGGCGTTTTGCCAACGGACAGTTATGCGCAGAATTATTATCCATCGTATGATTCACAGTGGTCTGCATCTGATTTAGATGGCTGGGTTAACGAATCCTGGGAAAACTCTGAGTGGAACCCCAAAACCGAGAAGTCAGCGCGGCCAACTCCAACTGTGCAACCCACTGTGCCACTGGTGCAAAATTTTAATTACAACGCGCCGGCAGATACATCGCAAAATAACGTAAGCAGAAAAAATAGCGACATGAACATGTCATCGCCATTGGCTAAACTTACACAACCTGAACATGCGCAAAGACCACCTGCTTCTCAGCCCAGAAAAAAGCCGGCATCGCCTAAAAAAACGACACAGAAACCCTGTATCACAGAGTTTTGCGGCTTGAAAAAACCCAGTTTAGATGGTTTGTGGGTGTCTCAAAATGGTGAGATGCTGGGGGTGAAAAATAAAAGATATCTGTGGAGTGATGGTCAGTCACGCTATTTGGCCGGCCAGCTTAAAGTACAGAATGAGTATCTGATTGCTAATGTTGATGGCCATGAGCAATTGCTGCGTTTTAAATACAAACTTGCCGGCAATCATTTATTAACGCTACAGCCTGACGGCACTATACGTGAGTTTGTTCGTAGGCCATATAATCAATATCAGGGTCAAGGCCAAGGTAATGGTCAGAACTATGCAAGTCCATATTATCGATAGCTAACGCTAACTTTAATCAATATCTTGCAGAACTAAATCTATTTCCTGCATGTTGTTTGCCTGTTGAATATACGCCCGCATTTCCAGTACGCCTTTGGTGTTCAGTGAAATAATGATATAGAAAACATCTTTATAACTATTTTCTTTAATATCCAGTTGAGAAGGTTCGGCATTTGTTGTCGGATGAGAATGCACGATAGCAAAAAGCCGCTGCTGTTTTTCACGCATCTGTTTTATGGCGTTGATTTGTTGTGGCGCATCCATTAAGAAGTGGCATTCTGGATTTTTGGCGATGTTATCTATAACGTAATAATCTTTCTGGTTTAATCTGTCGTTTCCAATTAAACCGCAGACTTCTACGTTTGGTTTTTTTTGTGCGTGGGCCAGAATTTTATTTACCAGTGGGCGTGGCAGGTAGAGTGTCTGTTGTGTTGATGGCATGGCTGTTTATTTTATCGTTTTGAAGTTATGGCTAGCTGTGTGGTTTTTTACTATGGTCTACCACTGTCATCTATTGCCGCACACTGGGCAATTCGGGTCTTTATTTAATTTCATGCTTCGCCATTGTAGAGCAAGTGCATCAAAGATTAACAGGCGATTTTTTAATGTTTCGCCAATAATACAGATCAGTTTAATCGCTTCCAGCGCCTGCATGCTACCGAGTATGCCCACCACAGGTGCAAGTATGCCGTTATCGCTGCAGTTGGTATTTTCTTCACCGCCCTCGGCGTACAGGCAAGCATAACATGCGGCGTCTTCATGGCGTAAATCGAATAGACTTATCTGGCCTTCATATTGTATCGCAGCAGCGGAGACCAGTGCGATGTGTTGTGACACGCAGGCGCGATTGATGAGGAAACGGGTAGCGAAATTATCAGTCGCATCGATCACACAGCTGACATCGGTGATCAAAGTCTCAAGTTCTTCCAGGGTTAGCTGTTTATTAATACAATGAATGTTCGTTTCAGGATTAATGCTGAGTAAGGTCTTTTTCGCGGAGTCGACTTTGCTCTCACCGATGCTTTCGGTGTTGTGAACGATCTGGCGTTGTAAGTTACTGACATCAACGTTATCGAAATCAACCAGTGTTAAGTTGCCGACTCCTGACGCTGCCAGATATAGAGCGGCCGGACTACCTAAACCACCGACACCTATAATCACAACATGCGCATCTTTTAGTTGTTGCTGACCTTCAACGCCAAAGTGCGGCAGCATTATTTGACGGCTGTAATGTAATAGCTGATCGTCGTTAAATGTGATTTCGTTTTTTTTCATGGCCTTTTAGCATCGACGTTATAAACGTGCTGCCGTCATTCTTGTGTGTCCAGATAAATCCTGTTGCTGTTCGATTTTGGTAAATTTATTTTCAGTAAAACAGTCAGTGACCTGTTGCGCTTGATTATAACCGTGTTCAACGATTAGCCAACCATTGTTGTTTAAGTGTTCGGCCGCATGAGCGCATAAATGTTTAATATCATCCAAACCTTCCGGTCCTGATGTTAATGCACTTAGCGGTTCAAAGCGTACATCTCCCTGTTGCAGGTGCGGGTCATCACTTGCGATGTACGGTGGGTTGCTAACAATAATATCAAAATCAGTTGATGTTATATTTTCAAACCAGTCACTCTGAACGAATGTGATATTACTGATCTGATGGTATTCACTATTTTGACCAGCCAGTTTTAGTGCTTCATTAGAAACATCACTGGCGACGATTTGCCAGTCTGGTTTTTCTTTTGCAATAGCTATGGCTATTGCACCAGTGCCGGTACCCATGTCGAGCAGTTTCAGGTTTTTTCGGTGATCAAATTTCGTCAGCATATATTCGATGAGTGTTTCTGTTTCGGGACGAGGGATCAAGGTGCTATTGTTGACGAAGAAGTGTAATGACCAGAATTCTCGTTGCCCGGTTAGGTGAGCAACAGGTGAACCTTGTTGGCGTTGCTGTATCAGTTGCAGGTAGTCTGATTGCTGTTCTTTACTGAGTTCTTTTTCAGGCCAGGCAGCTAGATGCGCTGTGTTACATTGTAAAACAAAGCTTAATAATATCTGCGCATCCAGCATTGCCGATGGACTTGATGCAGACAGGTTTTGGCTTGCTTGCCCAAGCGCCTGCTGGATGTTCATCAGGTAGTGTTACGGCTAAGAATATTTGTCACCGGGTTTTTCTGCCGGCTTAATCACTGGATAGGCTGGCCAGTAATTCTGCCTGATATTCATTGATCAACGGTTCGACGACCTGGTCCAGACGGCCCTGCATAACATCATCTAATTTGTATAAAGTTAGATTGATGCGATGGTCAGTGATACGACCCTGTGGGTAGTTGTAGGTGCGGATGCGTTCAGAGCGGTCACCACTACCGACCAGGCTTTTTCTGGTCTGTGCCTGTTCGGCCTGTTGTTTTTCGATCTTCGCGTTCATGATGCGCGACTGCAGTAAAGACATCGCACGGGCTTTGTTTTTATGCTGCGAACGTTCATCCTGGCATTCTACAACGGTGCCTGTCGGTATATGGGTAAGACGTACAGCAGAATCTGTTTTATTAACGTGCTGACCACCAGCGCCGGACGCACGATAAGTGTCGACACGTAAATCAGACGCATTGATTTCTATTTGTTCGACATCGGCGATTTCGGGCATCACTGCAACTGTTGCAGCAGAGGTATGTACTCGACCCTGAGACTCTGTTTCAGGAACGCGCTGTACACGATGTGCGCCGGATTCAAACTTTAGCTGTGAATAAGCACCATTACCTATGACACGCGCTATGATCTCCCGGTAACCGCCGTGCTCGCCGATATTCTGATTGATTATCTCAACCTGCCAGCGTTTTAGTTCTGCGAATCGAGAGTACATACGGAACAGGTCACCAGCAAAGATTGCGGCTTCATCACCGCCGGTGCCGGCGCGAATTTCCAGGAAGATGTTGCTGTCGTCATTTGGATCTTTGGGTAACAGAAGTTTTTGTAGTTCAATCTCAAATGTCTCGATGTTTCCTGCGGCCTCTTTCTTTTCTTCTGTCGCCATTTCTCGAACATCGGCATCATCATCTTTCAGCATTTCTTCAGCGGCGTCTAGATCCTCTGTGGCTGCATTATAAGACTGGAAGCAGTTAACGACGGGCTCAAGTTGTGCGTATTCCTGTGATAAACCACGAAACTGATTTTGATCGCCGATAACACCGGGGTCAGCGAGCAGGCCGGCAATTTCTTCATGTCGGTCGAGCAGATTGTGCAGTTTATTAAGTATGGATTCTTTCACTATTTATCTTCTGTTTTTTGTGCGTTATCAGCTGCGTTTTTCAAAAATAGATTTTGAGCGAGGTCTAAAATATCATCGCGGTCATCCTGGCTGGCCTGACGTAGATGTGTGCTTGGTTGATGTAAAAACTTGTTGGTTAAAGTATGTGCCAGGTAGTCGAGTACCTCATCGGCATTTTGACCAGCAGCCAACTGTTTTTTTGCTTTGTTTAAAACGTCATTGCTGATATTTTCGGTGTGCTGTCTTATCTGTGCAATAACATCAACCGCGCCCAGCGATCGTTGCCAGTCCAGAAAATGCGTTACCTGTGTATCAATAATCTCATGTGCCTGTTGCGCCGCCTGCTGCCGGTTTTCCATATTCTCTTCGATCACAGACTGCAGATCATCGACGCTATACAGGTAGATATCATCCAGTTCATTGACTTCGGGTTCGATGTCGCGAGGTACAGCAAGATCAACCATGAAGATAGGTTCACGTTTGCGCTGTTTTAATGCGCGTTCGACGGTACCTTTGCCGATGATAGGAAGAGGGCTGGCGGTTGAAGCAATAACGATGTCACAGCGGTGCAAATGTGTACCGATGTGCTGCAGGCTGATGGCTTCACCGTCAAATTCATCGGCCAGTTTTTGTGCGCGCTCAACACTGCGGTTGGCAATGATGATATTTTTTACGCCCTGCGCATGTAAATGACGCGTCGTCAGTTCAATGGTTTCACCTGCGCCAACCAGTAACACCGTGGTCTTTGTCAGGTCACCAAAAATTTGTTTAGCCAGACTAACTGCAGCAAAAGCAACAGATACCGGACTGGAACCGATGTCTGTATCTGTGCGTACCTGTTTGGAAACCGCAAAAGCACGTTGATAAAGTTTGCCGAGTAACTGCCCGATGGTGCCGTTCTCATTAGCCAGCGCGTAAGCATCTTTCATTTGCCCGGCTATCTGCGGTTCACCCAGAATCATGGAGTCTAAACCGCAGGCAACTTCCATGGCATGACGTACGGTTTCTTCGTGATCGTGAATATAGAGATGTTCTTTAATCTTGTTTTCATCGAGCCCATGAAATTGACTGAACCATTGTATTATTGCCTGGTCGTTATCTTCACTGGTAACGCAATAAATTTCGGTGCGATTGCAGGTAGATAAGATACTGGCTTCTTCAATATGTTTAAGCTTTTTCAGGCTCAACAGGGCTTCGGGCAAAGATTGTGGGGTGAACGCAAGCCGTTCGCGCAGCTCAAGTGGCGCGGTTTTGTGATTGATACCGAGTGTAATCAAAGACATAAACGATTTGCGGGTTAATGTGTTCAGAGGAAAACGGGTAATTTTGAGGGAAGGGTGCACTTAACTCAAGCTGAATCCGTCATTTTTACTTAATTAGTTTCAATTTCTCGTGCTATTTTGTATTTAACAACAAGAAATGCGTTATATTCACTATCAAAGTATTTTACTTAACAGTGACATGCTAAAGATAAATTTAATTTTTACTCACAATATCAGACATTTAGTTTTAAATTTCATGACAACATTTTTGAAAATATCAACGCAAATATTTAAGCCTTCATTTTTTCTGATACTACTCTCCACAGTGCTTGTTTCCGCATGTGACACGATGCCAGCTGTTAGTGATGATACTGGCAAAAAAGTTAAGCTTGAAGAACAAATTGCTGAACCGGCAGGGCAAGAGGCTAAAGTGACTCCGCAAGGGGTAACGGAAGAATCTGCTGGCAATGAAGAGAAGGCATCTAAAACGCAGGTGCAACTGGATGAAAATTCTCTGTATTACCTGTTAGCGGCGGAATTTGCCGGTAATGTCGGAGATGTAGATGCGTCACTAAAATATTATCGCGAAGCCGCAAAATCAATTGAAGACAGCCGTATTGCTGCCCGGACAGCCTATATTGCGCTTTATGGTGAAGACTATGATGAGGCACTGAGTGCCCTTAATCGTTGGCGTGAACTTGAACCGGATTCAACCGATCTGCCAGGAATGTATGCGACTGTCTACCTTAAACTGGGGCAGCCTGAAAAAGCAGTACCTTATGTCGAGGTGATTCTTTCAGATTCTCATGGAACATCCGTTGATGAGGCGATGGCTGTTAAACAGCTGTTAGCGAAAGAAGCGTCAACCGAAGACGCTTATTTCGTATTACAAAAACTGAATGAAAGAGAAGATAAAAACAGACATCTTCTGGTACTACAGTCTCGTTATGCCGCGCAGCTAAAACAATATGATGAGGCGATGGATCTGCTCGATCAGGTGCTGGAGATGGATCCTTCGCTGTATGAAGTATTAATTATTAAATCTCGGATTCTGACGGCTCAAGGTAAACACGAAGAAGCAGCGGCAATTTTGAAGCAGGTGCTGGATGAACTGCCTGACAATAATGCATTACGTCTGCAATATGCCCGTATGCTGATTGAGCAACGTAAGATATCGGCGGCTACCGAACAATATTCGATATTGTATGAAAAACTTCCTGATGATGAAGAGGTTAGCTTAAGTCTTGCCCTGTTATATATCGAAACCCAAAAGCTTGAAGAGGCAGTTGAAGTACTCGAGCATCTGGTCGAGATCGATAAAAAAGTTCCGGTCGCCAACTATTACCTGGGAAGGATTTCACAAAATCAGGGTGATGATAAGCGGGCGGTGGCGTATTACTTACGTGTCAATAGTGGTGAATATTCTTTTGATGCACAACTACGGATCGGCATATTACTGGCCATTCTTGGCAAGCCTGATGAAGGTCTGGCAAAACTCGAAAGGTTGGCAGAGGTGCATAGCGACTGGACATTGCGAGTTAAATCGTATCTTGCCCAGGGAGAGATTTTACGCGACCAAAAACGTTATAAAGAAGGTGTAGAAATGTATACTCGTGCCTTGCAGCAAAAACACGATGATACAAATCTGCTCTATGCTCGTGGATTAATGGCAGAAAAAGTTGATCGTCTCGATATGGCCGAAGCTGATTTATTAACCGTCATATCAAAAGAACCAGATAATGCTAACGCTTTAAATGCATTGGGTTATACGTTGGCAGATCGCACTGCACGTTACAAAGAAGCGCAGGGTTACATAAAAAGAGCCGCAGCATTGGTGCCCGATGACCCGGCAATACTCGATAGTTTAGGTTGGGTGAGCTATCGCTTAGGGGAGATGGATGAAGCGATTAAATGGTTATCCAAAGCATTTGAGAAACTGGAAGATGCAGAAATAGCCGCACATTATGGTGAAGTGTTATGGCATAACAACCAGAAAGATAAAGCACGTGAAATCTGGAATAAGGGTAAGGCGCAGAATGCAACTAACCCTGTTCTGGTTGAAACCCTTAATCGTTTAAAACCTCAATAAGCTTTATAAAAGTAATAGTCATCACAAAGGACGCGGCGGTCGCAAGGTTTATTATTGTTAGTATTTTTCAGCGATATGAATAAGTCTCTCTGAGTGATCTTTGTGTCCTCTGTAGTAAAAAGTTTTTGTTATTATTACAATACGCAAACTAAAATCTAAATATCTTTTTTATTTACCCCTTTAATTATGATTCGTCGTTTATTGTTACCTTTAATAGTCGCCCTGACGTGCTTACTACTTGTTTCGTGCGCCACAGTAAAAAAACAGGTCATAACTGAACCTTCAGACTGGATTGCCGTTCAACAAAAAAGGCAGCAGATTAAAATCTGGGAGATCCGTGGACGCCTCGGTGTGCAAACTGAAAGCAACGGCGGCGTAATGGATATTACCTGGAAGCAGTCAGATGAGGAGTTTTCGATTCGGTTAATCGCACCATTGGGAGCGGGTACCTATCTGATTCAGGGTGATAGTGATTTAGCGGAAATACGGTATCCTGGCGGTCAGAAAAAAACTGTCAGCAATATTGATGAGGTATTCTCATCAGCACTAGAGGTTGATCTACCTGCGAATGCGGTTAAAGACTGGATTCGTGGCTTACCAGCGAAATCTTTACCTATCGAAGATATTAGCTGGAATGAGCAGGGTTTGCTCGAGACGGTAAAACAGTCTGGCTGGAACGTAGAAATGAAAAAATACGCAGGTAACAAGATATTATTACCGCACGTTATCTATTTAAGCCGGGATGATGATGAGCTTGATGTACGACTGGTTTTAAGGCAATGGCTGGTAGACGATTAGATAGTGCAATTTTAACTCATGGATAACTTCGTCTGGCCGGCACCGGCAAAATTAAACTTGATGTTGCATATAACCGGGCAACGTGAAGATGGTTATCATGAGTTACAGACTGTGTTTCAGTTTATTGATTTTGCCGATGAGCTGGAATTTAAACTGAGAACTGATAATAAAATTATTCGCCATAGTGATAATTTTGACGTCCCTGAAAATGAGGACATCATAATAGCCGCGGCAAATTTACTTCGGCAAAGTTTTTTACGGAAATACTCAGCAGTTAAAAACCATTTTGGCGTCGATATCACTCTTAAAAAAAATATACCAATGGGCGCTGGGCTGGGTGGTGGTAGCTCGGACGCCGCGACTACTCTGCTGGTTTTAAACCGTTTATGGAAAATGCAGTTCAGTATCGATGAGTTAGCCGAAATGGCGCTGACCCTTGGTGCTGATGTACCGGTTTTTGTGCATGGTTTTGCCGCCTTTGCCGAAGGCATTGGTGAAAAATTAAGCCCGGTTTACCCTGCAGAAAACTGGTATCTGGTGTTGATACCACCGGTACATGTTTCAACAAAAGAAGTCTTTTGTAATCCGCAATTGACACGAGATTGTTCTGCCATCAAACTATGCGACCTTTCGCGGCATGAGTGGCGGAATGTGTGTACACCAGTGGTGGTTAAAAGCTACCCAGAGGTGTCTCAAGCTATTGATATAATTAGCGATTATTCAAAGGCGTGCATGAGTGGCACAGGTGCTTCGGTATTTTCGAGTTTTGATACAAAAGTGCAGGCGGAAGACGTTTTGCAGAAAATCCGAAAAAATCCGGCTATTACGTCATGGACTAGCTTTGTCGCAAAGGGTTTAAATCGGTCACCCTTGCAGTCACTTCTGGAGCCGCAAATCCAGAGTTGAGTAAAAATAATTGGGCCGTCGTGCATGATGGCTTAAGCCGGGTAAGGCATCAGCGATGTTTATAGGCGCGGGATCCTGCCGGCAATGTAGTGTTTGAGTTTAGCGAAAGCTAAAACTTTGAAAGAGTTTGATAGTTTTATATTGGGCCGTCGCCAAGCGGTAAGGCACCAGGTTTTGATCCTGGCATGCGCAGGTTCGAATCCTGCCGGCCCAGCCATATTAAGTAAACCCATTGCATGGATAGCAATGAGAAAATGAGATAGAACAGCAGGCTGTACAGTTAAGTAATAATCCAGCTAACAGGCTCGATGCGGTTAGCCCACCATCGCTCAACAATGAGATAGACAAGGTGAATCAAGAAAACGAAGGCCGGATGATGATATTCGCAGGTAATGCCAACCTCGAATTAGCTAAACATATAGCAGCAATCTTAGGTACTCGGCTCGGAAAAGTCAGCGTTGAAACCTTCAGTGATGGAGAGATCTGCGTTGAGATTCTGGAAAATGTTCGTGGTCGTGATGTGTTTATTATCCAGCCCACCAGCCAGCCATGTAATGATCACCTGATGGAGTTGATGGTGATGATCGATGCCATGCGTCGTGCTTCGGTACACCGGGTGACGGCGGTTGTACCGTATTATGGTTATTCGCGTCAGGATCGTAAACCACGTTCAGCTCGCGTACCCATTACGGCAAAAGTGGTAGCTAACATGCTGGCAAGTGTGAAACTGGATCGTCTGTTAACAGTCGATCTTCACGCAGATCAAATTCAGGGTTTCTTTGATTTACCACTGGATAATGTTTACGCATCGCCGATATTGTTAAAAGATATCTGGCAGCAGCGACATGAAAATTTATTAGTAGTATCACCAGATGTAGGCGGTGTGGTTAGGGCAAGAGCTTTGGCAAAACGCCTGGGTGATGCTGATCTGGCTATTATCGATAAACGTCGACCTAAGGCGAATGTGTCTGAGGTGATGAATATTATCGGCGATGTATCTGGAAAAAACTGTGTAATCGTTGATGACCTGGTTGATACTGCAGGTACCTTATGTAAAGCCGCCGCTGCGTTGAAGGCGCAGGGCGCGGTGAGTGTGTCAGCATATTGTACACATCCTGTTTTATCGGGAAAGGCGATCGAAAATATTACCGCTTCAGTACTGGATGAACTGGTGGTAACCAATACTATACCGCTGTCTGAAAGTGCTCAGGCATGTGGCCGTATACGCCAGCTGTCAGTGTCAGAGATGCTGGCCGAAACGATACGACGGATTCATATGGATGAATCTGTCAGTGAGATGTATATAGATTAGTGTAGGTGCGAATTTATTCGTACCTATAAAAAATTTGGTGATCTAAGGTCATCAAAAAGAAAGTTTAAAAACTTTCTAACACGCTTCATTTGGTCGCGAATGAAGCATTATATTAACTAGTAATACTCGGAGATAATCATGAGTTTAGAATTAAACGCAACAATGCGTGAGGTCAAGGGGAAAGGTGCGAGCCGCCGCCTGCGTCATGCAAACATATTACCTGCTATCGTATACGGTGGCAGTAAAGACCCAGTGTCGATCACACTGTTACAGAAAGATATTCAGTACCGCCTGCCGGATGAGCAATTTTATTCACAGGTTCTTTCATTGAACATCGAAGGTAAAATCGAAGACGTTTTAGTGCGTGATATTCAGCATCATCCTTATAAGGTGGAAGTTATGCATATGGACTTTATTCGTGTTGATGCGAAAAAAGTTGTACATGTATTCTCTCAGTTACACTTTGTTGGTGAAGATGTATCTCCTGGTATCAAAACTGAAGGTGGTGTAATCAACCACGTTGTAACTGAAGTTGAACTGGAGTGTCTCCCTAAAAATATTCCTGAGTTTATCGAAGTTGATCTATCAGAAATGCATGTCGGTGACGTTGTTCATCTATCTGACCTGAAATTACCGAAAGGTGTTGAAGTGTTAGCGCTGAAACAGGGCGAAGAGCACGATACAGCTGTTGTCGGTATGCATCTTCGTAAAGTTGTAGAAGAAGTTGAAGAAGAGACTACTGCCCCTGAAGCTCCAGAAGCTCCAGAGTCTGAAACAGGTGGTGATAGCGAGTAACTATGTCTGCTAGATCGATCGATCTTAAAGTCATCGTGGGGCTGGGTAATCCTGGTTCCAAATACACTGAAACCCGGCATAATGCCGGGTTTTGGTTTATTGAGGAAGTGGCACGCAAATATTCAGCAGTATTTCGTCCGGATAAAAAGTTTCACAGCGAAGTCGCAAAAATTTCACTCGAAGGTAAAGAAATCTGGTTATTAAAACCCGATACCTTTATGAATCGAAGTGGTCTGGCCGTACAGAGCCTGCTGTTTTTTTATCGTTTGACAGCGGATCAGTTACTGGTTGCGCACGATGAGATTGATCTGCCACCAGGAACCGCAAAATTAAAAACCGGCGGCGGTCATGGTGGACATAATGGTCTGCGTGACATCATCAGTCAGTTAGGTACGAAAGATTTTCATCGGCTGAGAATTGGTGTCGGCCATCCGGGAACTAAAGACCAGGTGGTTGATTATGTTCTGCATAATGCATCGCGTGATGATCGTGTCTTGATAGACCGTGATATCGATGATGCTGTCGCAGTGATGCCAGATTTAGCTTCCGGTGCTTTCGAACAGGCGATGCAGACACTGCACAGTAAATAGTTATTTTAATGTCTAATAGTTTAAAAGAGGTTCGTCGTGGGTTTTAAATGTGGCATCGTCGGGTTACCCAATGTAGGTAAATCTACCTTATTTAATGCATTGACCAAAGCCGGTATACAGGCAGAAAATTATCCGTTCTGTACCATCGAGCCGAATGTCGGCATGGTGTTCGTACCGGATCCTCGTATGGACAAACTGACTGAAATTGTTAAACCGCAACGTGTCGTACCTACCTCGATGGAATTTGTTGATATTGCAGGGCTGGTAGCGGGTGCGTCTAAAGGCGAGGGACTGGGTAATAAATTCCTCGCTAACATCCGTGAGACCGATGCCATCGCGCATGTGGTTCGTTGTTTTGATAACGATGATGTCATCCATGTAGAAGGCAAGGTAAACCCGATCAATGATATCGACGTCATCGATACCGAGCTGGCGCTGTCTGATCTTGAATCAGTTGATAAAGCTGCTGATAAAGTAGGCCGTGTTGCTAAAAGCGGTGATAAAGCCGCAAAAGCGAAATCCGCCCTACTGGAAAAAGTATCTGCACATCTAAATGAAAGCAAACCTGTGCGTACCATGGGTTTGAATGAAGATGATTTAGCGGCGCTCTACGATTTACATTTACTCACCGTAAAACCAGTAATGTATATTGCCAATGTCAGTGATGATGGTTTCGAAAATAATCCTCATCTGGATGCGGTAAAACAACGCGCTGAAACTGAAGGCGCTGCCGTAGTGGCCGTGTGTGCATCGATAGAAGAAGAATTGATCGAGCTGGACGCTGAAGAAGCCAAAGAATTTCTTCAAGAGTTAGGTCTGGAAGAACCTGGTCTAAATCGTGTCATCCGTGCCGGTTATGCGCTATTGGGCTTGCAGACCTATTTTACCGCAGGCGTAAAAGAAGTACGTGCCTGGACTGTCGCTATCGGTGCCACTGCGCCACAAGCGGCGGCGGTAATTCACACCGATTTTGAAAAAGGTTTCATCCGTGCAGAAACTATCGCCTACCAGGATTTCGTGGATAACAACGGTGAACAGGGTGCAAAAGAAGCCGGTAAGTTACGTGTTGAGGGTAAGGACTATATCGTTAAGGATGGCGATGTGATGCACTTCCGTTTTAACGTATAAGGGTAAAGATAAATCATCCACTATAGCCCTGTAAATATTGACATTAAGCCCATAAAACGGGAAAATCCCCGCCCTTCATTGAGGTTCAAAAGATAAGTCCTTTCGGGCGAACTCTGTGTTAGATAAGAATAATGGTCATGTAGCTCAGCTGGTTAGAGCACGGCATTCATAATGCCGGGGTCGGTGGTTCAAGTCCACCCATGACCACCATTTTTCAAAAATCCATTCATTTTTTCTTCTGAATTTGTCAGCTCCTTGTCGTGAAAGCCTATCTCTTTTGACAGATCGTTTAAGTAGTTCAAACGCATCTTTTCAACTTCTTTATTTATCGAGGTCGCAGTACTGCTTGTGAGAGCAAGTTCGAAGCAGGCAGAAGGGCTTGCTTGCTGGGAAGGTGAATAAGGGATGGATGCAGCAACTTAAATGAGTACTTCAGAAAATTAAGGTACGAATTGCTGATAAACTAACATGTGGTGAGTCGATAAGGTTTGTTTTTGCGTAAGTCTGAGTTTACCATTCGCTAGCGTACTGTAGAAAGTGACTCCTGGTGCGTATATCGGCAATAATACGGCATCGGCACTCTGCGACGTAGTAGATTGGTAACGTTAAATGATCACTGATTAAACTCTAATCTGTTAGTGAGCTTAATGATTTCAAGACCAGGATGTTATAAAATAATGACAGGAAGAGATAATAAATAACCATGCCTTACACCGATATTATCAATCTCACTTTATCTGATAACCTGATGATTCTGCTCGCTTATCTCGTTGGCGGGATCAGCCCAGGGTATCTGCTGGTGCGCGTATTGCTTGATACCGATCTAAGAACCGTCGGCAGTGGCAGCCTGGGTGCCACCAATGTTGGGCGTGTGTTAGGGAAAAAAGGATTTTATTTCACCCTGGTGGCAGACATGCTCAAAGGCGCTCTAATGGTATCGCTGGCCAGATGGTTGGAGTTCCCCCCCGGTGTCGTGGCTGCTGTGGCCGTTGTTGTTGTTGCGGGACATATCTGGCCGTTATGGCACCATTTTCACGGTGGTAAGGGAATTGCCACCGGTTTTGGTGCCTTTGTCACACTCGATTACAAAATAGTATTAATCGGTGTTGTCGTTCTGCTTGTTACTTATATGATGACTCGCAGATTTCTACCAAGCTGGGTAGTTACCCTGGTTGTTATGCCACCGTTGGCCTATGCACTGGACTACCCGATGACTGTTGTTGCGCCTTTAGTACTTGCAGCAGCAATCATAATTTTCGCACACAAGGAAAATATCAGACAATCAGGGCTTTTGTCTGTAAAAAAAGGTTAAGTTACTGTTATGTCGAATAATGATTCACTCGTTTTTAAAGTTGCTTCAGAGCCCTCGGAGTTTGAGCAGATCCATGAATTAAACTATCAGACCTTTGTTCATGAGATTCCGCAACATCAGCAGAATGAAACTCAGAAACTTGTCGACAAGTATAACGAGGAAAATACCTATGTGATTTGCCTGCGTGACGGTGAAGTGCTCGGTATGATCGCATTACGCGATAAACGACCGTTATCGCTGGATGATAAACTCACTGATCTGGAAAGTTATCTGCCACCTTTCAAACGAATACTGGAATACCGCTTACTCGCGGTTAAGCAACAACATCGTAATACGGCTATCTTCACCGGCATCATGAAAAAGTCTTTCGATCTTGCAATCTCTGGTAACTATGACGTTGCTGTGATCTCCGGTACCACGCGTCAGGCCAGGCTCTACAAACACCTTGGTTTCAAGCCCTTTGGACCAATGGTTGGCAAACAGGATGCGCTGTTTCAGCCTATGTACATCGATGTTGGTGGTGCAATCGAACTAAAAAAACAGTCGCAGATCCTGCAGCCAAAAAAAGGCAGCGAAATAGAACAGCTTTTGTTTAACTACCTGCCCGGACCTGTATCGATAGCCGAAGGTGTGATCGAAGCTCACGCCGCAGAACCTGGCTCACATCGTAGTCAGCAGTTCATGGATAACTTCAACGAACTGCGCAGGATGTTATGTGAACGGGTAAATGCACCGCAGGTGCAGCTTATGATGGGTTCCGGTACCCTTGGCAATGATATCGTTGCAGCGCAGATAGGGGTTTTGCAGGGTCGGGGCCTGGTGTTAGTGAACGGCGAATTTGGTCACCGCTTGCATGATCAGGCCATTCGTGCGGGGCTTGATTTTGAAGTTATTCAGGCTGATGAAGGCAAGACATTCAGCCGTGAGATACTACAGCAAGCTATCAGCCAGCATGAAAATCTGAGCTGGGTCTGGACTGTGCATTGCGAGACTTCTACCGGGGTGCTTAATGATATCGCTATGTTGCGTGAACTGTGTAATCAGCATAACCTGAAGCTATGCCTGGACGGAATCAGCAGCATTGGTTCCTGTGACGTCGACCTGCAGGATGTCTATCTGGCCACTGCGGTCAGCGGCAAAGGCATCGGTTCATTGCCGGGTCTAGCCATGGTCTTCTGTGGTGAAAATGTTCTGTCTGGTGATCGCCAGGTACCACGTTACTTTGATCTGGCATTTTACGAAGCCAAGCAGGGTATCCCTTTCACCATTTCAACGAATGCTATCTATGCACTGAATGCCGCACTGAATAACAGTGACTGGACGACCCGTTTTGCCAATATTAAACAATGGTCAGAGGAGTTGTTGACCGAATTCGAAGAACTCGGTCTGCAGATCCTGGCAGATAAATCATGCCGGGCTCCACACGTCACCACAATTGTTCTGCCTGAAACCATTGCATCACTGGATTTAGGTGAATTACTGGAGAACGAAGGTATCCTGGTCAGTTATCGCAGTGAGTATCTGGTGGCGAAAAATTATATCCAGATCTGTTTTATGGGCGAGTGCCAGAAGCCACCGCGTATGATCACCTATTTTCTACGCGAAGCGCTGAAGCAGGCGAAGCATGATGATGTTGAGGTGGTCTGAGGCATTTTATTGCCTCAGGCCGGCCATTATTCCTGCACGTCACTATTAAATAGGCGGTTCGTTAGCGTAGATATAGGCACGTGACGAGGGAACGTCATTGCAGTCACCACGGGCAAACAGCACCTGGAACAGGCCGTTAGTTCCGGAGACAAACGATGCGATAGAACCGCACAGATATAAACGCCAGGCACGCACGAAACTTTCGTCAAACATATCGGCGACTTCACCTTCATGCTCTTCGAATCGTTGCAGCCAGTGTTCCAGGGTTCTGGCATAGTGCAGGCGCAGGTTCTCTACATCCCATACTGAAAAATCGTGATGCTCAAAGATATCCATCATCTCGCTCAGTGCCGGTGCATAACCGCCAGGAAAAATACGCCGTTCGATCCATGAGCTCATCTGACCGGGCTGGTTGCGACTGATAGAGTGAATCAGGCCGCGGCCATCAGGTTTGAGGCAGCGATTAATGACATCGCCCAGTGTTTTGAAATTGTCTGTACCCACATGCTCCAGCATGCCCACTGAAACAAACACATCGTATTCACCTTTGATGTTGCGATAATCATCTTCGACGTAGGTGATCTTGTCAGCCAGCCCCATCTCCTGCGCCTTATTTTTGGCAAATGCAATCTGCTCGCGGGAAATATTGTAAGCATTCACGGTAACACCATAATGCATTGCCATAAACCGCGCCAGGCCGCCCCAGCCACAGCCTGCTTCGACCACCGTGTCGCCCGGTTTGAGTTGCAGCTTACGGCATATATGGTGCAGTTTTGCCGCCTGTGCCTGTTCCAGCGTCATATCTTCTTCCGGGAAATAGGCGCAGGTGTACTGCATGGCCTCGGTATCCAGCCACTTTTTATAAAAGTCATTACTCAGATCATAATGATGGTAGATGTTATCTTTCGCCCGGCTCAGCGTATTACCGATAGTGTGATGTAGCGCCCCTTTGACTGCGCGCCTGAGATTATTACCGGTTCCATAATCGCTCATCCTGGCGAATGTATCGATAAGAAAACCTGACAGATCACCTTCAAACCTGATGCGGCCATTGCTGTATAGATCACCAAAACTCATTTCTGGATCGATAATCAGACGTAGCAGGCTAGCGCGATCACACAGCGTCACGACGGGAACATTTTGCATGTGTTCGCCGTATACGGTCTTACCATTCCATGCAATGATTTTGAGCTCAGGGCGTCCGACAGTGTCCAGAACCTGATTTATTAACCAGTGATCCAGTGCAGTAACACGCCCCTTCGAGGCGACTGCGGATGCATCGCTGGCCTGATGATATGTTATACCGATCTTATTGACTTTTTTATCCTGACGGCCAATGCTCCACGCGCGATTTTTTCGTGTTTCGATAGACGGCTCACTCTCGGTTTTCGAATATTCCGACTTTTTGATTTCTTCCGGTGCGTGCATGTTTTTTCCTTTGACTCTTTTGTGTAATTTTTTGTGCCAGTATACCGGCGGGTTTTTATCAGCGATTACTTTAGTTAATCAGTCGTTTTATTGACCCAGTTAATTTTTAAATAATCAGACAGATGATATTGTGTACGATTTTTTTTCGGTTGCCAGTCGATGTCTTTATAGGTGCCAAATACCTTGTCCCACAGGCTGACGGTAATACCAAAATTGTGGTGCCACATCTTGCCCTGATGATGCAGGTGATGGACTGGTTTTTTCAACCAGAATATCAGGTCCGGGTTATCATGCTGTGCCTGATGGGCATAAGCTGCGATACAGGCGAAGGTGAACACACCGAGAAACCAGCCTGTTCCAGCAGCGGTAGAATGCAGAAAACCAAACCATAAAAAAGGGATACTCGGTAAAAAATAATCGAGGAACTCCCCCCACCATCCCTGGCCGGTACCCTCTTTATGATGTTCAAGATGTTTCTGAGCCAGTACGATACGGGCATGCATCAGGCGGTGGATAACATATTCCATCAGGCTGCAGATCAGTAATGCCAGCAGTAAGGCGATTATTAACGCCATCAGGTTCTGGCTTACATGAGTCAAATTCATTATGTAATCTCCTGTCTAGCTGTGAAATTTTCACTTAGTCCGTGTTACAGAATACATTTTAAACGGTTTAAAACGAGAATATCTACTCTAAAAAAACTGCACTTTGGTTTTCCTGTTATATGGTCGCTCATACGGCAACATAAGGGTCGGTAAGTTCGACGTTTATGCCGGTTGATGAGTTCGATGCGTCAGTTAATTATATACAAAGTTTGCGTTCGTAAAAAGATGAGTTGACTCGACGATGAATAACTTTTTCGATGTTAATAAAACACGCTGATTAAATTATTTGTAACTTTCTTTTTTAGATCGAGATTGAGTTAATGTAAAAAAGCGTATAGTTTCTTCCTGTAGGTTGTATTATATTTTTGCTATAGCAACATCACTTTTCGGAATATTGTAGAGAGAGTATGCAAGAGATTTTTATATTTGTGGGTATGCTGGCAGGCGGGCTTGGTCTGTTTATGCTGGCAATAAACATGATCACCGATGGTCTCAGGTCGGCCGCTGGCCATGCCTTGCGTAACATGCTGGGTAAATGGACGAGTTCTCCTGCGCACGGCATCCTCACCGGTTTGACGATCACTGCCATCGTTCAGTCATCCAGTGCGGTCACGGTCGCCACCATCGGTTTTGTCAATGCTGGAATTATCAGCATGCATAAGTCTCTAGGCATTATTTATGGGTCTAATATTGGCACTACCATGACCGGATGGTTAGTGGTAATCATCGGTTTCAAAATTAATATCGATGTGTTTGCCTTACCCATGATAGGTATCGGCATGTTGTTGCGCCTCACGGGCGGCGAAAGTAAACGGGCTTATTTTGGTCTTGCGCTGGCTGGTTTTGGTCTGTTCTTTTTCGGTATCGATGTGCTCAAGGATGCTTTTGAAGGACTGGTGACAACTATCGATCTAACCAAGTTTACGGTAGACGGTGTTGCCGGCGTATTGATGTTTACCGGCATCGGTTTTCTGATAACTGTACTTACCCAGTCATCGAGCGCAGCAATTGCTATTACCCTAACGGCAGCTACCGGTGGCGTAGTGGGCCTCTATGCGGCAGCAGCCATGGTTATCGGTGCGAATGTCGGTACAACGTCGACAGCAGCCATTGCGGTCATCGGTGCAACATCAAATGCGAAAAGAGTGGCGGCCGCACATATTATTTTTAATGTTGTCACCGGGGTAGTGGCTCTGCTGATACTGCCCCTGTTGTTCTGGACAGTACAAAATACGGAAGATCTGCTGGGACTGGAGACTATTCCCGCTGTTACTTTGGCCTTATTTCATACCATATTCAATGTATTAGGTGTGCTGTTGGTACTTCCTTTGAATGAGAGTCTGGCACGTTTTCTGGATAAACGATTTGTTACACAGGAGGAGATTGAAGGACGCCCCAGGTATCTCGATAAAACGGTTGCAGTTTCCCCTGTACTGGCTGTGAATGCTCTGGCGTTGGAGTTATCTCGTATAACAACGGTTGTAAGGCGTATGTCACTTGAGGCACTAAGCAGCGAATTCGTCCCGAGTATGCGTATCAGGCGGGATTTTATCGTAGCGCGGAAACTCTCCAGTGAAGTTGCAAATTTTATCACTCAGCTGGAAAGAGGTATGCTCAGTAAAGAAGTCTCTGAGCAGCTTGCCAAGGTACTGCGGACGGAGCAGCATCTGTTGGCCTGCGCAGATCAGGCATTAGAAACTGCCAGGATGCAGGCCGAAGTGGAAAATGTGACAGACGAAATAGTCGTGGAAGGCATATCCCGCTTTCGTGCTGAGGTGGTTAGTCTGATGAAAATAGCCAATCCCGAGGAAGAAGATTTTTCTTTCACCGAGTGTGAACTGCAGTTAGATCAGATGCAGCTCGCTTATGATGAGGTGAAAGCCGCGCTGCTCCTCGCCGGCGCTGAGTTACGCATTGCAATTCCTGTAATGATCGATACCCTTGAACAGAACAGTCGCATCCGGCGCATGCCTCGTCAGATGGTTAAGGCTATGCGCTACCTCAACGAGATATCTATGATAGCTGAAGTGAGATTACCGGAACCCGAGAAGGTGATGGAGACAGAGCTAATCGAAGCAGAACAGGACGATGTGACTGCTGAACAGTGACCAACGAGAATATTAGCAAGTTATAATTATGTTTGTTTGGCATGATAAAAACAAAAGAGGGTAGTGTTATGGTTAGCGTCAAAAAAATTGTTCTCGATGTGCTTAAACCGCATCAGCCGAATGCTCTTGAATTTTCAAAGGCCATTGCTAAAGCCGGTGCCGATTATCGAGTCCATTTGCTCGTCCTTGAGATGGATGAAAACACCGAAACGATTCAAATAGAGATAGAAGGCAATGCGATTGATTTTAAAACCATCCAATCTGCGATAACGGATATGGGCGGTTCGCTTCACAGTATTGACGAAGTTGAAGTGCAAAATGAAGCAGATGCTGGTTAAGCCTTTATGAGTCTGTTAAATCAGGCAAGATTTCTTCTGGATATTACCCGTACGCACGATATCGTGCGTCGCTATTTCGTCGTTAACGGCTTTGATGGTGCGCTCACCATGCTGGGACTCATTATCGGATTTCTTGTTAGTGCGCCGGCTAATTTATCCGTGATCATTAATGTCTGTCTGGGTGCAGCCATCGCCCTGGGCGTGAGCGGTATGAGCAGTGCTTACATCAGTGAATCTGCAGAACGACGCCGTGCTCTGGGAAAACTGGAGCAGGCGATGATCAGCGATCTGCATGAAAGTGCACATGGTGATGCGACGCGCTGGGTGCCGCTGTTGATCGCACTGGTCAATGGGCTGGCGCCATTTGTTATTTCACTTTTGATCCTGTTGCCACTATGGATTTTTGACGCCGGTATCTCGTTGCCTGTACCGCCGCTCTATGCTGCAATCATTGTTGCACTGCTGCTTATCTTTTTGCTGGGGGTTTTTCTTGGCCGCATCGCGGGAACCTCGTGGTTACGCAGTGGCATTCAGACGCTGTTAGTTGCAGTGGTGACCGCCGTACTTATTTACCTGTTTGCGGGGCATTAAGGTGGCACGACCTGACTGGCGCAGTATAACGTTTGATGATGTATTGCAGCGGTAACGCTGACGCTGCTGTTGCAGATGGCAGTGATCTATCTGCCTGCATTAAACACCATATTCCATACCCAGCCTCTGCCGATGTTTGACCTGGCGGTCTGCCTGGTTTTGTCATCACTGGTTTTGTTCGCGGTGGAGATTGAAAAATGGCTGGTGCGTCGTGGCATTATATATACGAACAGTTAAAATATATGGTGCCGGTTAAAACATATTTATGATTTTTTCGATAAATATATTTTTGCCGTTAGATACACCGAATATCACCAGCTGTTTTGGTAATAACTGCAAGGACTCCAGCAATGTTACCGTCTCGAGCAACCCGACTTCATGACTTGATATCTGGCTCGACGTTGATGTTATCTGGCTGGCATCAAGACAGATAAACGACGGTTCACTGTCATTTGATTTTAATGCGTCAACAATAAGAACATGATCGTAAGGTTTGATGCTCTCGACCAGGCCGAGACCGGGACGATCCAGTTTAAACAGACTAAGTCCTTTCTGTTTTAACGATAAAATTGTAGTGTTATCTAATAAGCGGTCGATCACTTCCCAGCCGAGATCATCGCCTTCATTGGGTGAGCCGATGCCGATAATAGCTGTTTTTTTCAACTCAATATTTTTAAATGTCGTTATTTCTTTTTGATCATTTATCTCAGTAACGCCATCACGAATCAAATTTAAATTAAGGAAATGGGTTGCACAGGAAATACACGGGTCGTAATTACGGATGACTTTTT
>CAJXZZ010000033.1 GCA_913065105.1 uncultured Gammaproteobacteria bacterium
GTTACCGCGGCAAAACCGGATAACGCTTCTACGAATTCAATATTTGCAGAATGATTTACCGTTTTATTTTCACCATATACCAGGCACAGCAGACCAATAACTTCATTATTTCTATTTTTTAGTGGCAAGACGATATTTGTCAGTGATTCTGCTGCTAATAAACTCAACAATGGGGAGAGCTTATTCTCGCTATTTTTATCTATTTCAAAAACACTACTTTTATGATTATCGGATAATAGCATTAGCGCATCTTCTATATTTATCGCAGGCAATTCATCCGTAGCAATTATTTTACTGTTTTTATCGCAGAGAAAATCTGCTTTAAGCAGATCATCCTGTTCATCCATTAAATAAATCAAAACAGCATCTGACTTACTGATCAACATGGTTTCTTCTGTAATCGTTTTTAACAAAACATCAAGATCCTGTTCGCCAGCTAACGAATTTATCAGCCTGATAAATTTATTAATCGTCGACTTCATCATCTCCATCGCAGAATCCAGTTCATCAACTTCCTTGATAAATGATCCCTGGCTATTCGTCTCATCAAAATTGAAACGAGAAATTGCTTCAGCTTCTTTAGACAAAATGTGCAATGGTGTAGATATTCTCTTTGCTGTGAACAAGATAATGGGAATGAAAATGATTAATGCCAATAATGCAATTAAAATTAGTTGTTCACGGATGGCGATCGCATCCACGAGTAATTCATCGACTGGTGACAACATCAATGCATAAAGATCTACCCCGCCGGGTTTAGCTACGATACGCGCACTACCTATCCATCGCTCTTTGTTAAAATTAAAGTCAAAATTTTGTTCCTTTGCTTCGATGTTTCCACTCATATGTGAAAGCACACCACTACCAAGCTGACTTAAGTTGGCTAGCTGTAGTTTTTCCTCTCCTGTGGAACCGATCTGACTAACTACAATTTTTTTCTGATCTTTATAAGCAAATGTTTGACCTTCCGCGTTTATCAGGACGACTTCCGAGCTGGGCGTAACCTGGTATTTTGAAATTGTTTTACTTAAATTTTTAAGCGTGATATCAAACATTACCACCACACCTGGCTCAGGCGTTTTGCTCATTGCGGACAAACCAACTATCTTGCTGTCGAAGAACAAATACGGTTTCGTTGCACTCGGTGTTTCTGTTGCCTGTTTATACCAGGGGCGTAAGCGTGGATCTAGCTGCGTCTTTTTTCCCAAACTTCTTGAGATTTCATTTAATTTTTCATCATAATAAATCGTGTACAGCTTAGCGGGATCAAAACCGGGCTCTGCCTGTGTTTTTTTCATATAGAAAGCGACATAAGATGACCCTTCCGGTGCATTATATTTTTCACGTACGTAGTCACTGCCTACCCCTGAAAAACCCAGGTAGTCACCATTTTTATATGCGATGCCTGCTGCAAATACCGATGGATCAGACTCTAATACAGCCTGAAAACTTGGTAGGTAGTTTATACGTTCGACAAATGTTTTTGCCTTGATGACAGGTGACAGGCGAAACTGGCGCAGCCCACCCGAAATTGGACCATAGGTCGCTTTAAAATCGAGGATCAGTTCCTGAGTAATACGCTCATACAGATCATTGGCGGAATCCAGCATGATGTCAGATGTTTTATTAAAACTCTGCCAACTCAGGACGATGCCTAAAGTGATTGTTATACCGATAAATAGTGTGCTTATAGCAATTTGTAACGGATATTTTTTACGCAATGGTGTCACCACTCTAGCTGTTTGTATCATATTTTTTTATAGTCAGTTTAACACCAGAATAAAATAAGCGACTGAAAGATATAACTTTTATTTGTTACCAACTCAATAGCAAGCCGTTCCCACTTAGTCTTTACTACGCTGCTATATATCCTCTTTGGGTTTCTTGCATTCTATTTAAGATGGGTCTAATATTACCTTATCACGAATGAGAACTATTCTCTTTAAGAAGCATTTAACGCATAATGACCAACTTAGAACCGACAACCAGCTTACTCGAACTAAAAACCGGACGCAGTGGGCGCATCGCCTCGATCGAAGGCGGCAAACAGATGGTGAGGCGTATGCTATCACTTGGTCTGCGCGTAGGCACGGTAGTTAATATGCTCAATCATCGAGGTAAAAGCGTAGTCATTCAAAATGCCGGAACACGCGTCGCATTAGGTCCCGGCATGGCTGAAAAACTACTGGTAGAACCTCTCGAAAACTAATCTTATGGGCTGTTGCGACAAAAATAATGAAGCGGAAGCTTCTGAAGCCGGCTCACTGACCATTGCCATAGCAGGCAATCCCAATTGCGGTAAATCTGCATTATTTAATGCTTTTACTGGCATCCGTCAGAAAACCGGCAACTGGCCGGGTGTTACTGTTGATCGCAAACAGGGTTTTTTTGAACTGCAAAACAGTACCGTCACGGTATATGATCTGCCCGGCATATATTCTCTTGATGCCAGTTCCATAGATGAAGAAATTACCCGTGATTATTTATTATCCCGCGATGCCAATCTGATCATCAATGTTGTTGATGCAGCTAATCTGGAACGTAACCTTTATCTCACCGCACAATTACTCGAAATGGGCGTGCCCATTGTACTGGTATTAAACATGATGGATGTCGCGCGCAAACGTGGCATCGATATTGATTTCAAGAAATTATCACAGGAATTAGGCTGCCCTGTTGTACCGGTCATCGCTACCAATGGTGAAGGTGTCGATAGACTTAAGCAGGAAATTCTCGCCATTACATGTGGTGAACACAGTGGTGGTTTTCGCCTGGCGCATGATGAAATTGTTGAACAGGCAATTGCTGACTTAATGCCGCGACTGGAAAAATGCAGCATTGCCTCGAAAGACAACTTACACTGGTTAGCCCTAAAGTTGCTCGAGAGTGACCTCAATGCACAGGAGCAGTGTGGTGCGTCAGTACTTGATGAAGTAACAAAGTGGAAAGTTGCCATCGAAGAACGTGCCGGCGAAGAAGCTGACATTCATATTGCTGACAGTCGTTTCAGTCACGCGCATGCACTCGCACAGACCGTCATCCGTGAAAAAGGTAAAGTAGGAAAAACCACCACTGATAAAATCGACGGCGTTGTATTAAGTCCTATATTTGGTGTACCCGTGTTCCTGCTGGTCATGTACCTGATGTTCATGTTCACCATCAATATAGGTGGTGCTTTTATCGACTTTTTCGATGGTATTGCTGGCGCTATTTTTGTTGATGGTTTCTCGGAAATTCTAAGTACTATAGGCATACCTGATTTCTTGCGCATTATCCTGGCCGATGGTCTCGGTGGTGGTATTCAGATCGTCGCCACCTTCATTCCGATTATTGCCGCATTATATTTATTTCTGTCGGCAGTAGAAGACAGTGGTTATATGGCCCGCGCCGCATTTGTCATGGATCGTTTCATGCGCAGCATTGGTCTACCGGGCAAAGCCTTTGTGCCTCTCATTGTTGGTTTTGGTTGTAACGTTCCAGCGGTAATGGCAACCCGTACATTAGAAAACGAACGTGAACGTAAACTCACTATATTAATGAATCCCTTCATGTCATGTGGTGCGCGTCTACCGGTATACGCTCTATTTGTCGCCGCATTTTTTCCGAGCAACGGCCAGAACCTGGTATTCGCACTTTACCTGATCGGTATTATCGTCGCCGTACTCACTGGCCTGTTAATGAAACGCACTATTCTGTCAGGTGAAAGTACGGGGTTCATGATGGAACTACCGCCCTATCACATGCCTACAGCCAAAGGCATTTTTCTACGCACCTGGGATCGAGTTCGCCTGTTCATCAAAGAAGCCGGCCAGGTCATCGTGGTGATGGTTCTAGTGATCAACGTATTAAATGCCATCGGTACCGATGGTTCTATCGGTCATAATAATTCAGAAGACTCAATATTGGCGGTTATCAGTAAAACGGCCACTCCAGTATTCGCCCCCATGGGCATCAGTGAAGATAACTGGCCTGCAGTTTTAGGTGTTATTTCGGGTGTGCTTGCCAAAGAAGTTGTGGTTGGAACGCTGGATACTCTATATACGCAACTTGCCCGACAGGATGCCGGTTATATAGAAAATGAAACCGTTTTTGATTTCTGGCAGGCCATCAGAGATGCTTTCAGCACAGTGCCGGAAAATCTTGCTGCTGTTGTAGATACATTTGGTGATCCACTAAAAATGAATGTAGGTAATATCGATTCACTGGAAGCCGCCGCCGCTTCACAGGAAGTGAATAATGCAACATTTGGCGCCATGATTAAACGCTTTGATGGTCAGGCAGGCGCTTTCGCTTATCTGCTATTTGTTCTTCTCTACTTTCCCTGTGTTGCCACCATCGGCGCGATCCGTCGTGAAGCAGGCACACCCTGGGCAGTGTTTGTTGCTGCATGGACAACAACTGTCGCCTACATTACTGCCAGCAGCTTTTATCAAATCGCTACTTTCACTCAACACCCGTTATTCTCAGGGTTATGGTTGACGGGTATTGTTGTGCTATTTTTCGGTCTCATCTATAGCCTCCGCCAATGGGCGCTCAAAGACGTCGACAAACAGGCGATACAAAACAAAGCTGAAGCAAAGGAGATGGGCGCATGATTCTGGCAAACATTCGTGACTATCTCAAACAACGCGGTCAATGCACGCTCAGTGACATAGCACTGCACTTTGACACCGATGCTGATGCCGTACGCGGCATGCTAGATGTGTGGATCCGTAAAGGCAAAGTGAAAAAAAGTTCCGCAACCGATTCCTGCGGTACCAGTTGCCAATCCTGTGATCCTGCTGCTACTGAAGTTTATTCATGGTGTGAAAATAATACGCCATCGGAAAACAAACTTAATGTTTCAATTCCGAGTAATTGCGACCATAAATAACCTTATTTAAACAGGGTAATAGTTAGTCCGTTCTGTTTCACAAAACTACTGTAAAACAAGTTTAAACGCTTGAATTTTAGATTGTTTTCCTCGCTATACATACAACTGTGTACTAACATTTAGTCATGTTTTCAAATAATCCTAAGTATGTGGTGTTGCTTGGTTTTGTAACTGTCATGTTAATGATGATGGCGGTTGTTTTTGTTGGTTACCAACAATTGAATCATAACAACCGCAGCATGGAAACCATCGTAAATAAACACAATGCAAAAACAGAGCATATCATCACCATGTATGTTGCAGCACGCGAGCGCTCAATCAGTCTGTTGCGCATGCTCAACATGGACGACCCATTTGATCGCGACGAAGAATATCTTCACTACAATAAACTGGCGACCCGTTTTGCCGTAGCTCGTATTGCATTGAGCACTCTTGGCTTCGAAGGAGAAGAGAAGGAATTTTCAGACGAGCAATACCAGTTAACTCAAGAGGCAGTCCCGGTCCTGGAATCCGTTATCGAATTACTCATCAACGATAAGCACACCGAGGCGAACCGGATATTTGTAGAAGAAGCTATCCCTGCACAAAACCTCGTACTCGAACAACTCTCTAGAATGTTAAACTACCAGCAGGTAGCGGCTCAGCAATCACTCGCAGAGACCAATACGTCGTACCAGCTAACCATTGTAAAAGTTGGACTTCTCGCACTGGGCGCATTTATTATCGGGCTCTCCATTGCCTGGTCTGTAATAAAATATACATCACGTGCCAAAGATGCAGTATTTGCACAAGTTACTCTTGAATCGATTGGTGATGCAGTAATCACAACGGATGCAGCAGGTGATATTAATTACCTCAATACACTCGCTGAAAAAATGACCGGCTGGCAATTCGAACAGGCAAAAGGAAAAGCCATCATTGATGTTTTTAATGTTTCAGAAGATGGTTCCACGCATAATTACAACCTCTACGCTCACGAGACCAGTAAAAGTGAACAGGCGCTGAACATCAACAACAAAGCCGTACTGGTGAACTTAGATGGTAAATCAATTGCCATAGATTTTTCAGTCACCCCCATATTGGATAATGACTACAAACAAATAGGAACAGCGTTAGCGTTTCGAAATGTGAGTCAGGAACGTGAATTACGCAAACAGTTATCCTTCCAGGCATGCCACGATGCACTCACTGGTTTGATCAACCGCTACGAATTTGAGACTCGCCTCAATAGGTTAATACGTTCATCCAAAGAAAATCATACTGTTCATGCATTATTTTATCTGGATCTCGATGAATTCAAAGTGGTCAACGATACCTGTGGCCACGTTGCAGGCGATGAATTGCTTCGTCAACTTGCATCACTACTGCAACACCACGTTCGCGAACACGATACCATCGCACGGCTTGGCGGTGACGAGTTTGGCGTACTGCTAGAAGACTGCGATTATAGTAACTCAGTTAAACTGGCAACAGAAATACTGCATGCAATCCAGAACTTTCGCTTTGTCTGGGAAGATTCAACTTTCAAAATTGGTGCCAGCATAGGTGTGGTAGGGATCAATCATCACAGCAAGGATATCGCCAATGTAATGGCAACTGCAGACACCGCATGTTACAGCGCAAAAGACGGTGGCCGAAACCAAATTCATATTGCAGAGGAAAATGCTACCGACATTGAAAACCGACGTGGTGAAATGCAGTGGGTTTCAAAACTTACACAAGCACTTGAAAACGATAACTTCGAGTTGCACTACCAGTCAATTTTTCCACTCAAGCAAAATAATATAAAATCTTTCGGTATCGAATTACTGGTACGCATGATAAATGAAAAAGGTGAGTTAATCCCTCCAGGCGCGTTCATTCCCGCTGCGGAACGCTATAACCTTATGGTTCGGTTAGATCAATGGGTCGTTGTTCACGCCTTTGACTGGCTATCGAAAAACACAGCGATAACAACCGAACTAAATAAATGCGCAATAAACCTGTCTGGTCAATCGATTGGCGATGAGAAATTTTTGCATTTTGTGAAAACACAACTCGCTCAATACAATATTGATAGTAAAAAAATATGCTTTGAAATCACTGAAACTTCTGCCATATCGAACCTGGCAAAAGCAACTGAGTTCATTACCGAACTTAAAGCTATGGGTTGCTTCTTTGCGCTCGATGATTTTGGTAGTGGTTTGTCCTCATTCGCTTACCTTAAAAATTTGCATATAGACTATATTAAAATTGATGGCATGTTTGTACGTGACATCGCAAATGATCCAATTGATCAGGAGATGGTGCGATCCATCACTAGTATCGCTAAAGTTATGGGTAAAAAAACCATTGCTGAATTTGTTGAAAATGATGAGATCAAAGTCATTCTAGAAGGTATCGGTGTCGATTATGTGCAAGGTTATGGCATCGCAAAACCTCAAGCGCTGAAAACGCTTACTACAGATAAACTAAACTGGAAGAAGACTTAAGAAGAATCAATGCTCGCCTTTTGGTTTACGCACACCTGCCAATCGATTACCCTGTTTTTGCGGACCACCTTTTGGAAAAATCTGATGTAAATACAGGCTATTGCCTTTTTCCTGACCCCAGGTTTTTTTAAAATGTTTTATCATGTCTCGCACGGGCGCCTGCACCCCGTGTTTATCATGAAAATCACGAATAAAATATATTACCTGCCAGTGCTCATCATGCAGATCCAGCTGTTCACGTTTTGCTGAGGCGCGGACATAATCTTCGCACCAGGCCTCGAGATCCAATAAATAACCTTCACCATCACAGAGAATGCTCTTACCGTTCACATCCATGGTGAAATTCTGCATATTTGGATAATAAAGTTTTGCTTCCACGTATAACTCCTGAATTCAAGATGTACCAAATACAATACATACTATTTTTGTACGTTATAAATCAACGATAAACAATACTGTGAGAGCTTGATACTGACAATGTCCCAAGAGTGGTAAGCACTATACCTATAGTGCTATAGGTAAGGTAATCTGTTGAACTATAACTGTAGATTATACCGGTCTGCAGACCCTGTTAAAAACTGTATAAGGATCTAACCTAATAAAGTTTTTAGCCTATCGAGATGCGATTTTCCTTTATCCTGTGTGGATTTTTCTTTTGATCCTTTACCACCCAACCATTCAATTTCATCTTCGGGCAATTCCTCCAGAAAACGACTGGGTTCACAGATTATTTTTTCACCATAACGTTTTCTCGTCCGCGCCATGGTCATGGTTAAACTTTTTTCTGCACGGGTAATGCCCACATAGGCAAGTCGGCGCTCTTCCTCAATATTATCTTCCTGGATACTGGTGACATGCGGTATCAGCTCTTCTTCAAAACCGACCAGAAAAACATGCGGAAACTCCAGGCCTTTTGCTGCATGCAACGTCATTAACTGCACAGCATCCAGATCGGACTCATCCTGGTTACGCTGCAGGATATCCATCAATGATAGCTGCGCCATTAATTCAGCGACGCTGGCATCAGCATCCTTTTTCTGTAAGCGTCCCAGCCAGTCCATTAATTCCATGACATTTTTCCAGCGTCTTTCTGCTGTTTCTATATCTTTGCTCTGTTCACGTAACCAGCTTTCATAATTGATGTCATCGAGTAGCTGCTGTGTTATTTCAGTCGCCGGCTCATCTTCCGCACGATGTGCAAGTCGTAATAACCAGTCAGTAAATATCGATAAATTTTTATACGCGCTTTTAGAAACTTTTGATTCAAGACCCACTTCGCCACATGCCGTTAACATGCTAACTTCTCTTTTAGTGGCGTATTTACCCAGCTTCTCTAATGTCGCCGCACCAATACTTCGGCGCGGTGTATTAATGCAGCGCAAGAAAGCAGCATCATCATCTGGATTAACCAGCAATCTAAGATAAGCCACAATGTCTTTAATTTCTGTACGCTCAAAGAAAGAGATGCCACCACTAACGACATACGGGATGTGCATGCCACGCAGATAAGTTTCGAACACGCGCGCCTGAAAATTACCACGATATAAAATCGCGTAATCTTTATATTTTGTTAGTCTCTGAATTTTGTGCGACTGCAATTCCATACAGACGCGCTCACCCTCATCCTCTTCACTATGACACTGGATCAGGCGAACTTCTTCACCCATACCTAACTCACTCCACAGCCTCTTTTCATAGACGTGGGGGTTATTTTTAATTAACTCATTAGCAAGTTTCAGTATCCGGCTGGTCGAACGATAATTTTGTTCAAGTTTGATGATTTTTATATTAGGAAAATCTTTTTCTAATTGTTCAAGATTTTCAGGCTTCGCTCCGCGCCAGGCATAGATTGATTGATCATCATCACCAACCGCTGTTAGGCACTGGCGTTTGTCCGCCAGCAGTTTAACGATCTGGTATTGCACGGCATTGGTGTCCTGATATTCATCAACCAATAAGTAATGAATTTTATGCTGCCAGTTTTGCAAGATATCTTCTCGTGTTGCAAACAGATGTGCTGTCTGAAGAATCAGATCGTCCAGATCGAAAGCATTATAGGCATGCAATTGTCGCTGATACTGGCTATACAATTTGGCAATACCAAACTGTCGATCATCCTCGGCAACTAGAGTGGCCTGCTCGGGCATGATGCCATCATTTTTCCATTGAGAGATCTGCCAGTGCGCTGCTTCAGCCGCATCTAGACCGCGCTCACCCGTGACTTTCAGTAATTCTGATAACACGGTAATACAGTCCGCTGATGCAAACACTGAAAAACCGGCCTTATAGTCCAGCGCAGCATATTCTTTTTGCAGAATATTTAATGCCAGACGATGAAATGTCGAAACCCGCAAACCCCGACTGGCTTTACTGCCAACCAGTTTTTTTACCCGGCTTTTCATTTCCTGCGCTGATTTATTGGTAAAAGTCACCGCTGCAATACGAGACGGCGCGATACCGCACTCACCGATCAGGTAAGCGATTTTTTCGGTAATTACACGTGTTTTACCACTACCAGCGCCTGCCAGCACCAACATGGGTACGTCGATAGTACGTGCTGCTTCTCGCTGCTGTGGATTAAGTCCGGGTTTGTTGGTTGTTTGTTGCTGTGAATACGTCATAAGAAGCGGCGCATTTTACTTGATAGACTTTGGGTTTTGTTCATTAGGGGGAAATATATTTACGTATTCTTTAATGGATTAAACAATAATTTTTTCCTGATATTTACAGTTGGTTCCAATTTGAGCATTGCGGGTCTCGCCCCGCTGGCGAGCCACTCTTTTGCTGCAGCCCAAAAGAGTAGCCAGAAAAGGCCGCCTCAATGGCTTGCTTAAAAGTGGAAGGACGAGATAAAGAATAAAACAGCGTTAATTTATAATGTGTACTTCAGCGACGACTCTTGTTTGTGTTTGTTAGTTTTTGGATTCCCCTTTCGTTTGCTGAATGCGCAGGTGTTGGTAGAGTAAATTCGCCAGGGAAGGCGAATTTAGCCTTGCGCGCACGGACAGCGCGTCAAGGCGTACTCGTAGGCAACACCTGGGTATTCAGGCACCCCGAGCGCTTTTCTCGGGGCAAACGGAGCGGGATGGCATTCTTTTGGTTACTTTTCTTTTGCTACTGAAAGAAAAGTGACTCGCCCGTCAAAGGCGAAACACAAGGGGTGAATACACAAAAGTCGTAAATACAACAACCCTACTCGCCAGCGAGCGAGACTCGCAATCTCTAAGAAAAAATCAACTGTAAATAATCAAAACAAGTCACATATAATCACACGCAATAGATACAAATAAATCCCCAACGACAGCTATAATTAATCCATGCAAATAGACATCACAACCGGGCTACTCGATGACTGCAAACAATGCCCCTCTCCTAATAAGGACATTCGCCCAAAAAATACCGCTATCGATTTAGTTGTGGTGCATTCCATCAGCCTGCCCCCAGGCGAATATGGGGGTGATGCAATTGAACATTTTTTTAAAAATCAATTAGATAAGAATCAACATCCTTACTTTGAAGAAATACATCAGATTAAAGTGTCCTCACACGTACTGATCAAACGTTCCGGCGAGATAGTGCAATTTGTACCATTCCATGAACGCGCCTGGCACGCAGGTCAATCTAACTACATGGGCCGTGAGTGCTGCAATGACTTCTCCATCGGTATTGAACTGGAAGGTACCGATACCGATTTATTTGAAGACGATCAATACAAACAGTTAGACTTGCTCATCGCCGCCTTACAAAAAGCGTATCCGCAGATATCTGCTAATATTACTGGCCACAGCGATATTGCCCCCGGTCGCAAATCCGACCCGGGAACAGGATTTGACTGGAACAAATTGAACAACGCTAGCAAGGGCGTCGTATAAGCAAAATTGTAAAGAAACAGCTATAGTTAGACCAATAAAAATAACAACTGATTAAAACTTCTATTTAAAGCTTTAGACGTATGGCACTAATATCTATCATTCTTGGTCTATTTCTTGACCGAACATTTCGTCATCTGCACGATCTGCGTGACATGGCATGGTTTGAGTTCTACTCACATTCAATCCTGCGTTTCACTGGCCGGTTTGCACCGCCGCTACAATTTATTTTAATCCTGGCACTGCCTGTTATTTTGCTTCTCGGTATTCAGATTTTGCTTTATGATTTTTTATTTAATTTGCCGGGGTTTGTTTTTGGCGTACTCGTCTTTATATACTGTTTAGGGCCAGCCTGTTTAAGCACAGAAATCGAGGCCTATATCCACGCCAGAACGCTCGGGGATGACGATGAAGCATTACACTATGCCGGCACTATTACCGATACTGCAGCATCAACCTCACCCGATCAGCAGACCAGCGATGTAACGCGAGCAATTTTACACGTCGCCAATGAGCGTATTTTCGCCACAATTTTCTGGTTTATCATTTTAGGTCCATTTGGCTGCATGCTATATCGACTTATTTCAGAGCTCAGCAAACAAATTGAATATACAGAACTGGCCGAATTTTCGGAGTTTATTCACTCCATCATGGCATGGGTTCCAGCACGTATGTTGGCAGCAGGCTATGCACTCACTGGCAATTTCGATAGTGCATATCATGCCTACAAAGATCGTGCCCACAGCTCTGATTATTCACAAAGCAATGCCGAAGTTCTTATAGCTACCGGACTTGGTGCAATACATAATCAGAATATGGAAGATGAACTTTCCAGCATACATGCCGCTCAGGCTTTGGTAATGCGTGCAGTCATTGTCTGGATAGGCATACTGGCAGTAATGACACTTGGTGGGATTTTTAATTGATTTACAATAAATATGACGACCTATATTGATGTAATCAGGCATGGTGAACCCGTCGGTGGCAGACGTTACCGAGGTTATAGCGTTGATGATCCGCTAACAGAAAAAGGCTGGTCACAAATGCGAGCAGCTGTCGCTAAAAATACACCGTGGCAACATATTGTCTCTTCTCCACTAAAACGTTGTCTTGAATTTAGTCAGGAACTTGCTGACGATTTACAGATTCCATGCAGTATCGAAGATAATATAAAAGAGATCGGCTTTGGTGATTGGGAAGGTAAAACACCTGATGAAATTCTTGCCGAAGACAACGAAGCATTAAACTACTTCTATAAAGATCCAGTGAATAATCGACCCAACGGGGCAGAACCGCTGGATGCTTTTTCAGAACGTGTCTGGGGCGCCTATCAAAGCATTCTAGATACGCATAAGGATAAACATGTACTGGTTGTGGCACACGCCGGTGTGGCACGAGCGATCACCGCCAACATTCTAAAAATGTCACTGAATGATGTTTATAGCCGACTTAAAATTGACTATGCTGCCATCATCCGAAGTTCAGTTGATGAAGGTTATCCGCCAAAGTTACTCATCCAGGGTCCAAAGTAATCTGACGACTGCATCTATTCTCTCAGCACCGCCTGGTCTGGTATGACAATAATCAGAAAATAAAAAACCCTGCTCGATGTTTACATCGGGCAGGGTTTTTAAATCACAGAATATTTTACTGTGGCTGAACTTCAGAGGCTTGCAGACCTTTAGGCCCGTTTTCAACTTCAAAGCTTACCGCCTGACCTTCAATTAAAGTTTTAAAACCGTCACCAACGATCGCGCGGAAATGAACGAATACATCCTCGCCGCCGTCAGCTGGACTGATAAAACCATAACCTTTAGATTCGTTAAACCATTTAACGGTTCCTGTAGTTGTAGACATAATTGTTACCTGTTTATTCAAGAGTAAGTGCAGTCTTTTAATTAAGACCGTTGGGCTAGAACGTGTTGATATTACTTATGAAGAACAGGACGAGGGACAACGTTGGAACATCGAAATGGCGTACATAAATATATGACTTACTTTCAAGCTGAATAAATTATATACCGCTGTTTTACAGAGTCAACAGATTTTCCCAGTTGTCTTAGATGCAAAAACATACAAGTTTAAAAATATATATCTAACCATCTCATGTTGTTATATGTTTTTCACATGCTGCGTTAGTATTTTATCCAGGTGGTTTGCAAACGCTTTTCGATCACCTTGAGTAAACGGTGGTGGACCACCCGTATTTATGCCACTGGCTCGCATGGTTTCCATAAAATCACGCATCGTTAGCTGTGCTTTAATACTATTAGCTGAATACATTTCTCCACGAGGGTTAAGCGCGTGACCACCCTTTTCGATAACTTCCGCCGCCAACGGAATATCGCTGGTGATGACAAGATCACCCGTAGTTAGCCTTTTAACAATTTCATCGTCTGCCACATCAAAACCCTGAGGTACCTGAATAAAACGAATGAAATGAGATTTAGGAATATTAACCATCTGGTTAGCAATAAGTACAACGTCTATTTCTGTACGTTCTGCGGCTCTGAATAAAATTTCTTTTATCACCACAGGGCATGCATCAGCATCTACCCATATTTTCATCTTATGCCACTTCTGTTCATTCTATAACGTTCTGCATTACCGGTAACGTTCGTCGTCATATCCATCTATTTGTTCTCTTTCCCTGTGAATAATTTTCAAGCACTCTTTCTGGAAAGTTCGAAAAAACTCCATCAACACCAAGTGCGTACATCATATTTATGTCCTCCATTTGATTCACGACATAAACATAAACTTTCAGACCTCTGCCATGTGCATCATCAACAAATCGTTGATCTATAAAATCCAGTGAAGGGTGCACCGAAAAAGCGCCAAGGTCTTGGGCAAACTTTGCATCATTAACAGGAAGCCCTCGAATCAAAGCGCCAAGCTTAATATCTCGATCCAGGTGCTTCACTGTTAACAACTCTCTATGATCAAACGAGGACACCAGAAAAGTTTCTTTACACCATCCCTTTTTAACATAATTTGCTATCAGCTCGACAACAGGAGCTGCCGTATCAGGCCCCTTGAGTTCGATGTTGAGACAAGCTTTAGAATCGATTTCGTCACAGACTTCTTCGAGTGTCGGAATGCGCTGACCATCACCCGCATCTAGCGTACGTAAATAGTCAAAAGACTGCTCGGCCAGATAACCAGCTGCGTTAGTTGTTCTCTCAAGCCGATCATCATGAAAAACGACAAGATGCCCGTCCACGTTATAAACGTCGACCTCTACACACGGCGCCCCTAACTCGAGTGCTTTTCGAATTGAGCTCAATGTATTCTCTGGTAAATGGCCCATCGCACCGCGATGGCCAATACAAAGTAAACAAGGTTTTTGCATGATCGTGCTTTAACTATTCTTTCTGAGTTTGAGTCGTGTCTGAAATTTTTTGCAAGACTTTTAAATTTAAGCCTTTCTCATCAGCTAATGTCAAAGCACGCTGTAAACGCACAGACGCACTGCGCCCCATACAAATATGCTCACGATCACCATTGAATGCTTTCACCATACCATCGATTAATTGCTGATGTTCTAACGGTTGTCCAATTAAAGCTTCCTGTAAGCTAATCACATCAATAGCAACATCATAAGCAACAGCGTTATGCTTTTCCCATAACTGCCCCACGTTGCCTCCTACTTCCAGCCCAGAAATATTGGTGGTCAGGATATACACATTTTTTAATACCAGTTCATGTAACAAAGCGGCTTCATCAGCAAGTACCGTGGCGGCGATATCAATAACAGCGAGTGCATCAGCGATCAGTTGCGCATGTTTACCAAAAACTGGGGATGGGACAATAACTTTTGAATCCTGACCTTTCTTTTTCTCGAACCAGACAGAAATTACCGTTGGCTCCAGATCATATTTTTGCCAGTCTCCGGGCAACAGTTCGTTTTGCAGTAGAGCAATCCTGTCTTTCCAGACGGCAGGAACATTCACCAGTTGTTCATGTAAATCAGCCTCAGCGACTGCAATAAGCACTAATTCCGGACATTCTATCTCATCGGCTACCGTCTGCATGCTCACACCACGGATTACAGGATGTACCGTATATCCAGACCGTAAAAAACCACGAGCAAACACACTACCCATCTCCCCGAGACCAACAACAACGACAGATTTATTCATTCTATTAACTCAGCTATTAATTTAGACACTTTCATAGGTTACAATGTATTTTTGAGATCTTTGCACGATGCACCTTTCTCATATTATAACAATAACGTAAGGAATCTAGCGTGGATCGTCTCACACAACTTCAACGATGGCTGGAAAGTCTATCGGCAGACAGCTATACCGACTTGCAAGTTGCATCTGCAGACGCCAGCTTCAGGCAATACTTTCGCGTCACCAATAAACAGGACAACAAAACCTATATCGTAATGGATGCGCCGCCTGAAAAAGAAGACTGCCATTCCTTCGTTCAAGTTACCAATCTGATACGAGGAGTCAAGGTCAACGCACCCAATATTATCGCGAAAGACATGCAGCAGGGGTTCTTATTGCTTGATGACCTGGGCAATAAACCTTATCTACAGCATTTAGACAATAATACTGCTGATGACTTATATACTGATGCTATTGATGCTCTCGTTAAAATGCAAACCATCGATGCCCGGTTACCCGCTTACGATGAAAAGCTATTGCAGACAGAAATGGACTTATTTGAAACATGGTTTTTGAATCGCCACCTTGGCGTCGAGTTAAATACAACACAGAAAACAGCACTTCAATCTGTTTTTAAAGCATTAATAAAAAATGCACAGGAGCAACCGCAGGTGTTTGTACATCGTGATTATCATTCACGAAACCTGATGATCACAGAGAGTAATAATCCAGGTGTTATCGATTATCAGGATGCCGTCATTGGCCCGATAACCTATGACCTGGTTTCTCTTTTTAAAGATTGTTATATCGAATGGCCAAGAGAAAAAGTAGAACACTGGTTAGATCTGTATCTTGCACGAATAACACCTACACAGTTTATCGATAGAACAACCATACTGCGCTGGTTTGATCTCATGGGTCTGCAGCGCCACCTGAAAGTTCTGGGTATCTTCGCACGTTTAAATTATCGTGATGGCAAGACACAATACCTGGATGACTTACCATTAACATTAAAATATGTTCTTTCTACCTGTGGACAATATGAAGAATTCAACCCTTTAAAAAACCTTATCGAAACAGCTATTGCTAATTCACCGATGAACGCAGAAACATGAAAGCGATGATACTTGCTGCTGGCCGTGGAGAACGTCTACGACCACTAACCGATGAGATACCTAAACCTTTAATCAAAGTTGCTGGTAAATCGTTGATCGAATACCACCTGGAGAACCTGGCTAATACAGGCTTTAAAGAAGTCATTATTAACACCGCGTGGTTAGCTGAAAAAATTCATGATGAGCTTGGCGATGGCTCAAACTACGGCGTTAGCATTCAATACTCAGACGAAGGTAACGCGTTAGAAACGGCTGGCGGCATTATCAATGCCCTGCCTCTGTTAGGCAATGAGCCTTTTCTAGTCGTCAATGGTGATATATGGTGTGATTTTGACTTTTCGGAATTAGCTAAACCAGGCAGCAATACTCAGTCACATCTAATACTAGTGAACAACCCCGAGCATAATCAACACGGTGACTTTGCATTACATGATGGTCTAGTAAAAAACACTGGTGATACTATGTACACCTTCAGCGGTATCGGCGTTTATAACGCTGATTTTTTTGCAGCACAAGCATCAGGTGCTCTACCACTGGCTCCGATCATTAGAAAAAAATGTGAAGAAAACTTAGTTAGTGGCCAACTATATGATGGTCTATGGACAGATGTTGGTTCGCTTGAAAGACTGCAAAAACTAGAACGGCAGCTTGGTTAAATCTTACCTACAAAGTTAACGAATACACCCTGACTGTTGTAACTTAAATTGGTCAGGTCATCAGTGAAATCGGTGAAGTTATATCCCACACCGATTTTTACATTTTCTCCTATATGACGGTATAGACCTAGCAAATAACCTGATCTACGATCTTGCGCATCGGGCAAATCAAGTAAGCGCCCTTCTATTAATGCATCCCATCGATGCGTGAAATGCCAGTCGGCACGTAATACATAGAGGCTCGCTCTACTGTCAAAAAATTCTGGATTTAAACGATCCTGTGCAACTTGTCCTAATCGGTATGCATACTTACCACCCAGGCTCCAACGTTGCGTTAAGTCATAAACCGTATCCAGTGAAAGAATATGACTTTTCTGAATGAAGTCGATAAATGTACTGCTACCCACCACCTGACCAGTGAGCGGATCGGTTGTAGATAGATCACCAAATGGTACGTTATAAAAATAAGTATATTTAAACAGCGTATTCCAACGATCATTATCAATCGGACGATAACCATAACCCGCGACGATCTCTGTGAAGTTACCACTGAACAGATCGCCCAGCGTACTCGTACTTTCAGAAAAATTTGCCTTAGCCAGGAAGCGCCAGTCTGAATCTACCTGATATCTCAGATTGTTTTTAACTAACCAGGTAGTACGTTCTGATGTAGATGCTGTCGCAGGGTTTTCAGTCGTATCGTCACGATATTCAACCGCTGCCGAATAAATCACTGCGCCAAAGTTATAACCTGCATTTAAACCAATAGCTCTGCGTTCTGTTGCTGCACCTGTTTTCTTATCTTCAAGTAAACCTGCCTCGACATTTCCACCAAAATTCCAGCGCTCATCGGGTGTGTAATCGACACCAAAAGCATGAGTTAAACCGGTAGGTACATCACCATGGGTATAACGCTCTTCACCATAAACACTGACCGTATCGGTGTAACGCGAACGCATACCTGTATTCCAGTTACCACGTCGTGCACTCACACCGTTATCAGAACGTGCATCTTCATAAGTATATGCACTATAAACATTGGTCCGATCTGAAACCAGATAGTCCGTTCCTACTTTTGCACCTGGACCCTGAGTACCAGCTGATAATTCACCATCTAGTGTTACACGATTGGTTGGTCGAACACTACCACCTGCACCTACTCGATTATTTTCTTCGCGATTACCACTCTTTGCTGCTGTCCCTTGCACAAAACCATAACTTGTCCAATTCGCTTTAGAGTCGTAATGTGCTTCCGCGGCCAGGTCTAAACGATCACCCTGTTTTTGAGTGGCAGCAACATTAAGTGAATTGTCGGTGCGCGTATCGGCACGGCCACCACCACTGAATCGCCAGCGAGACGTTGCCTGGTATGAAGCAGATAAATCCAACGCTTCAGTTTTTAATGACAGCTTCTGGTCACGGCTATCTACTTTGATATCCATATCCAGCCGTTTAGTCAATGATGTATTGTAGCGGCCACCCAACAGTGTGAGGTCACTCGTGGTCAACTGCCCAGGGGCGGAGAAACCAGCTTCATTTTGTTGCGCATAGAAAGTTGCAGTGCCTCGACCACCAGAAATAATGTCATCGATAAGCGCACTACCTTCTAATCTGAAGGCATTACTTTTTTCATTAGGATCTGGAGCAACGCCTATTTCAGTAAAACTGAAACCGCCGTCATTTGAATTCAGCTCAGTCGAACCGTCACCTTCGCTGCTAGCGGCTTCAAGACGAACCCAGGTACCTGTACTTTTTCGTAAGGTTAAATCTATGCCGTTTAAGCTGCTGTCTTCTGTATCCTGTTTTTGCGAACTTAATGTTGCACCCAATTTAACGTGATCATTAAACCAGAGATGTGTTCGTCCACCCGTTGCCAGCGTATCTATCTCATCAAAACCAGGTGAGTATTCATAGCGTGATACCAGATAAACCGGGTTACCACTGAGTGAACTGTCTGAAACTAATAATCCGTCATCAGCAAGCGATGCTAATGGCTGACTTAATAATATACGCCCCTGCAGATAATCAAAGTCATAATCGATTACCGGAACCAGATTTTTCACGCCGATAACAACACCGGAGTCTTTGTCGCGAACTTCCACACGCACACGATCAGAACCAATCAAAACATCCTGATGACGCAGGAAGTAAAGCGAACCGCCGGTGCCTCTGAATTCATCACGGCCTGCAACCGTACCTGGCTCAGCAGCAAATCCTTCGATTAAAAACTTTTCTTCACCGAACGCGGTATAACTTTCAGTTTCATAGTGGCCGGTAACACCGTACAGACCACGATCGATCTGTGCCAGTGTGGTGCCAAGATAGCCGATGGTAAAGTTACCTAAAATCCCATAATTATTGTGGCGTTGTAAACGCAGGTATAACTTGCCCGAGGTAGGTGCACGTTGCTCCAGGGTTGAATCATCGGCAAAGGTTGGATAAAAAAGATCAGGGTCCAGTCGTCTTAACAAGGCACGCGGATCTTTCTCCAGAAAATTACTGAACAGTTCACCAAAGGGGGCTTCCTGTGTATCAGCACTACTGACTAACTGCCAGTCATCGCCAAAAGCACCCTCCGTGTAATAAGCAAAACGACCGTAATAGTTTATGTCATTATTAAACTGATCTTCATCCTGGGTTACCAGTTTTGCCGGTCCGGTGGTTCTGTCTTTAGCCGCCGTAGCTTCACCTAAAGCAACATAGAACCAGTCACTTTTAGAAAATTCCATGTCACGCAGAAACAACTCGCCATTACCATCTTCATCCAGTATCGCAACTTCAATAGTATGCATGCCACGCGGGAACAGTTCTTCGCTAATAAATTCACCTTTATCATTCACCGGGACTTTCTTCCCCCCCAGCCAGACATCATGTCCTGTGGGAATACTCGCACCATTGATGGTGACCGTGCCACCATCGATATAAATATTATTCAATGCCATATGGTTTTCACCATAACCCGCCAGCAGCTGTTCCTCTAATTCACCGTTTTCAGCAGCACTGACTTTTGTATTATCTTCTGCGCTCTCATCAAGCTCGTTTACCACCCATAAGGGCAAGCCAATAGTTTCATCATAATTACCCTCTTTATCGTAGACACGTAGCAGATAAATCAGACGTTTTACCGCGCCGCCAACTTCAGCAAACTCCGCTTTCCACACCGCAATATTATTTTCACTCAGTGGAATCACTGCCAGTGGTTCTGACCGGATTGATTGTTTAAGCTCAAATATACGAACTTCAGCATGATCAATAAAATTACGATAATTGCTGTACATTTTAAAATTTACTTTATTCTCTTCATCAGCGGTGTCCGCTTTATCCTGATAACGAATAGTACTAGGCCATGCAGTAATATTTAGTCGTGGCTTCTTCTGCATGTTATTAAATTTAAACTGAATGTCAGCGGCGTCCAATGCGACATCGGTACAACGCTGAATATCTTCGCTATGTTTATATGGATCGTATAATGGTTCGCCATCTACAGTGATGCGCATCAGATTTAATGCGTATGGGTTCTGTGCTACCGCTTCTCTATTGATACGTTCGATTTCCAGATTTTCCTGATCATCTAATAGCGCCAGTTCATCGTATAAAATTTTCACTTCAACACGTGAGCTATCAAACTGAATAAAACCTGTGCTGACCACATCTTCTGAATGCACGTAACCATGGCCTTCATGCTCAACTTGCTGATCAGTCAATGCCATTTCTTCTTTGACCAGTTCCATTGCACGCCTGGCACGTGAAGTGGATAGACCAATATCATCGCCATATACCATCGCTGCGCGTCGATCCATGCGAGCATTATCGGTGTAGCCAATAAAACTTAAACGCAAACCAGCCTTATCTCCGGCATCTTTTAATGTACGAGCCAGGCGTTCACTATAACCCGGAGGAATTACCGGTTGACCGTCCTTAAAACGGATCGCTTGAATCGGCCCACTCGGTGGATCATAGGTTAATGTTATCGTTTCTGAAACGGCGGATTCCGGGCATGCCTGTGCTTCTTCAGTAAATTGTTCAAACGGGTCGTCATACCAGAATTCGACTTCTACTCGTCGATTAAATGAACGACCTTTTTCCGTACCATTAGAAGCGACCGGGAACTTAAGCCCTTTACCACTGCTGCTTACTGCATTGTTAGATAGTGATAATTTTTCCTGTACTTCGAGTGCAACATAACGGGCACGTGCTTTAGATAAATTAACTTGGTCACCATAGATGCGTTTTTCAGCATCAGATAATGGTAGATTATCTGTGTGGCCAACAAAACGTATAACCAGATTCTGTTTATCGCTTAAATTTTGTCTGGTCTCGCGTATCTGACGGATGAATTCATCGGGCACACCTGCCTGCCCAACTTCAGTACGTAAGGGTTTAACCAGGTGTTGCAGTCGTGCGCGACGTGCATTGCCATCTTTATAACTTAGTTTACATACCGTTTCTTTACGACAAACCTTTAACCTGTTTAAATTTTTAGTAGCGATAACAACTTCTTTTTCTACTGCTTTTTCTGTGATCTCGTCATACCAGACCTGAACTTCTACTCGACGATTTTTACGTTTACCTGCTTCAGTAGCATTACTTGCAATAGGTCTAGCATCACCAACACCATCAAACGACACACCATCCGGTGGCAGATCTAGTTCACGTTGAAAATATTCAGCGGTTTCCTGCGCACGATATTTTGAAAGTCCAATATTATCTATATACTTAGCACGTAACCCGGGGCCTAGTTTGTCGGAATCACTATGACCGATAAAATGCAACCGCACATTAGCGCGATTTTTCATTTCATTTAAAACATCACGTAATTTTTCCACATAACTATCAGGAATATTTACTTCGCCCGATTTAAAATCAATATCAGGCACTTCTCCTTCCAGCTTATGCGTTTCAATTTCTTTTTCTAAAACTTTTTTGATGACGACCTTGTCATCTTCTTTTGGTTTGAAATAGGTATCATCCTGTGTCCACAGGGTAAATTCCTGATTTGGTGGAAAGTGTTTTTCTGTATTTTTACCTACAGGATATTTTTCTAACTGCACAGGCGGATTCATGGTTTGACCCTTCGGGTCTTCGCCCAGACTATACCAGTCTTCTGCAGCAACACTATTAGCTGCGCATAGCAGCAGTACAGCAAACAATGATTTTGTGACACTAAAAAATCGTGCAGCAGGCAAGCTACTTTTTTCCGCTTCCCATGCTCCTGCATGAGAACCGGAAACGCACTGGCTTATGCGCAAAGAATTTGTCATTCTTCAAACTTCCTGCCAGCTGACGGACTACCTTTACGCCAGAACACTTCTGTTTCGATGCTTAATTTATAACAGCAGTCGAGCGCTTCCCAACGATCACTGATTAATTCTTCGATGGCATCAAGCCTGTCTTCGACTTCTGATTCAGTTTCATTTTCACCGAGGTAGGACAGGCGAAGAACAGATGCATCTTTCTGCAATTCGATAATTAACATATCGATGCGTGTCCGCCATTGTGGCCGCAGTTCAACCGAACCTTTCTCAAACACGCCGTCAGCCAGATCCAGTCGCACTACACGATGAATGGTTGCACCAAAATTAAATTTCAGCATCTTACCGCGTGTCGCGCGTTGTACCCGTGGGTTCTCCGTGGTAACGCGATACCCTGATGGCAGCGTTCTGTCATCAAGTTTCATAATGAAGTTCGATCCACGCACTTCGCTCGGAACAACGGCACAGGTGATGTGGAAGCGACCATGGGTATCGGTTGTTACACGCAAACCTTTTGCAGTCGCAACCTCTACACCAGCAATACCCGTCTCACCCTGATCCTGATAGGCGTTATTATTTTTATCCTCAAAAACTTTACCGACGATATCAGTACAGTCGAAGGTCGGATCTGGGATTACTCGTACCGTTGCCGATGCCACACCAGAAAAAGCTTCATTTGTTTGTGCATTAATAATCTGTGCTGTATTTACATACTCACCTTCAGACACACCAGAGCCGACAACTAGCAATAATTTGATGATGCGTTGACCGCCAACCTCAACGTCCATGTTTGTCCAGGTAAGTTGGTTAGCATTAATCAGAGGTTCTACTTCTACACCGTCAATACGTGATGAGCCTGTTACATATTTGAAACCGGGCGGGAAGTTATCTACCGTATTCAGATCATACAGCGGTACTGACAGTGTATTGTTTATTGTAATGGTGTAAGGCACTAGTTGACTGCGGGTAACATTCAACATGCTGGCGACTTTCGAAATCGCGACCGCAGCTTCAAGTTCAGGATCGACAGGAATGTGATTATTAAATATCTGATCTGTCGAAGGTGCATCATTAAATACGAACTTCAGATTATATGCAGCCCCGGATGCGCCCGGTGCAATTGAAGCATCCGGTTGCACAGCGCTCACGCTGTTTTCACAATGTTGCGCAGTTGCAGGAATCTTATCCAGAGCCGTGCCAGGACAATTAGGTACATTCAGTGCAGCACCGGTGACTGGCGCTACCGGTGGAATGATCACCGAAACTGTACCCACGTAACCATTCGCCGGTGGTTGAATTTGAATTTCATATTCATCACCTTGTGCACATCGTGTCACGTCGCTAAAGTTCAGATCAAACTTATAATAACCCTCGGCAAGTGTTACCTGATTCTGTTGATTGGCATCTTCGAAACAGCTTGCAGGAACGGGTTGATTACTGCGTGACTGGTTGATCATGCTTAGTCGCGCACCAGCAACAGGAATCCTCAACACAGAGTCATAAACTATGCCATTAGGCTGTCTCGGTAAATTAAGATTCTGCAGACTGGACCCTGAGGCCGCAAAAATTTCGGTGATCCTCTGTGGACCGTCAACAGGAATAGGCAATACGTTAGTAAATGCTGAATGAGCTTGTCCCAATGTTGCGGTGTTGGCTGTAGCACCCGGGGAAACATACCTGAGTTCATAGGGATCACCAGCAGGAAGGTTTGCTGCCAGACCACTAAACTGGAACACACCGTTAACATCCGTCAGGCTATCTGCGAGCAATACATTATTGCGATAAAGACTAACCCGCCAGTCCTGCAGCAAAACTTCGCCGCTACTGACGACATCATTGAAATCGGTATCGTGCCACACCTGACCATTCAAATTAGCTGAACCCGGTGTACCACCAATATCTATCGATACTGTGGCCGATGCTGTTGACGGAGGCACGTTCCATACCACTGAACCGGTATTGGTTACCGTTTCACCGATATTTAGTGCCGCACTCAATAGTACGCGGAAGCGCAATTCTGCAACACCGGCAGGCGGCAAGTCACCATAGGTGGCGTCATAGTCCGCGCTTACTACCGGTGCAGTGAAACTTACGCCTGCAGGCAGACCGTTTAACAGACCAGAACCAGCAATATAAGTCATTTGCCCAGCAACAGGCAGATCCAGAAAATCAGTGATAACAACATCACTAGCCGCTATGCTGCCGATGTTAGTAACACGAACCACATACTCCAGTTCACCACCTGCCCGGGCCACACCACCACCGACGACGAGCACCTGCTTGGTGATGCTAAGCAGCTGTACATTGCCCACCACAATATTCGTTGGTTGATCACCATTGGCATCAATGCCATCTGAATCTGACGGTTCAACGGGCACTTCATTGCTGCTGACAAAACCCTGATTACTGATAACAGTGCCAGCGGCAGTACCTGCATTTACCCGCACGTCAAATGTAACAATGGCAGACTGTCCCGCTGTCAAAGTTCCTGCACCTGGTAAGGGTAATGGCGGTGTAAGATCGCTTGAACTGATATCAGCACCGGCGATAAATGGTGACACGTTTACGCCGGGATCTGCAAGCACAATTCCATCCAGGGTAGAACTGTTGCCCACATAGGTCGTGTTAGCAGGTACTGCATCAGTAAGTACCACACCTGTTGCCGGTATCGCACCGATGTTCCTGGTGGTGATGGTGTAGCGTAATACATCAAGCGGATCAACAATTCCAATCGTGCCATTATCAATCTGTATGACAACCGTTTTCAATACATCAACGACCGGCACGTTACCGACAACATCCAGCGTTGGATCATCTGGTAATGGCGTGCCCGGATCATCAGAGGGTTGTTGCGGGAAGATACCACTGCCAGCACCATCACCACTAACAAATCCCTGATTTGAAATGACAGCACCATCAACGACCGTAGTACTGATCACGACATCAAAGGTAATGGTCGCCACATTATTGGCTGCCGGATTTGTATCTGCTCGCATGAAACCGGCAGTGGTGTTTTCCGGTGCATTTATCAGCAAGCCGGCAGCCAGTGCGGATATGCCTGCTGCCGGGTCAGCGACAGCCACACCATTTAACGTAGTGGTGTTTACAACATAAGTAGTATTGGCTGGAATTTGATCACTCAAGAGTGTATTGACCGCATTTTCCAGCCCGATATTTTTAACCGTGATGGTATAACGCAGCGAATCACCTGCTTCAAGCACAGCCAGATTACCTGTTAAATCCTGCGATGTTTTCTGTACGACAAATGCTGGCGCAGAAGTAATTAAGGTTTGCGTCGGTTGATCATCCCCCACTATATTAGGATCATCACTGGGCACGACACCTGTCGCCGGTGAACTAACAAAAGCCTGGTTTAGTATCAAGGTGCCACTGGTGATGACCGGATCCAGAAGCACATCAAATACCACGGTAGCCATCTCACCAGCCGTAATCGTTCCATTACCGGGTGTAGGTAATGGCAACGGCGGTGTTAGATCACTGGAATCGATATCAATGCCAGCAATTAGTGGTGAAACACCAGCAGACGGATCTGCAATAGCAACAGTATTCAGGGTAGTACTATTGGGAACGTAACTGGCATTTGCCGGCACAGCATCGGTGATAAACACACCTATCGCATCGACAATACCGCTATTAATAACAGTGATGGTATAACGTAATCTATCACCCGGCGTTGCATCACTGCCCGGACTCTGTCCTGTGGTTACATTAACGACCGTTTTCTGCACATCGACAGAAGGCGCTTCAGCAAGCACAGTAAATGCGTCTTGATGATCCACAAGAGGAGGCGTACCATCGGTAATAACTCGTACATATTCTCTGATTTCACCGGTAGCACCAGCGCCTGCAGTATCAAGACTAAACCATTGCGTTACACCGGCAACATTCGTTAATAAAGCCCCGCTCTCTGTTCCTGCATCAAGGAAAGCTTCATAAGAAATAATCAATTTCTCACCTGACTCGATGCGAGCCTGATCAGTTATCGTGGTAATAACCAGTTCACAGGTTGGCGCTGGCGTATATGCAACCATGTAATCAGCGCCAAAGGCTAATGCCCGGATTACCGTTGCTTCATCAGCTGAAGTAGTAATACGTGCATTGAGAACCTGTGGGCTAACGCCACAGGTTCCACCGATTACTGGAGGATTATCTGCCACAGTGGGCAGTTTATCGACGATTGTAGAATCAAAAGCCGGGCCAGTACCTATATTTTCAACCACCATGGTATATGGGATAGGAATACCAAACTGTACCGTCGCAGGTGGAGACGGACCACGTTTATCAAGCGTCAGTTCAGGTTCCACCACGATCATATTCGGTGTTGCATTTCCGCTACCGGGTGATCGTGTAGCATCGTTACCGTCGATCAGATTAAAGTCATAGGTGGCCGCATTGCTAAACAGCAGACCCGCCTCGTTAGGTTCTATTGCTGGCGCTACGGGGGGTATGGTATTAGCCAAAGTCACAGTGATATCAATCACAACCTGAGTATCGGCCGGGATATCAATACCACTGCCACTGAGGTCATCAGCAATGATAAGGTTACCCGTGTTAGGCACCCCTATATTGACTGGTACCCATGTCCCGCCGGGAGAGACCTTAGTAACACTGACAAACAGCAGATCTGCGGCCGAAACCGAGAGATCATCCAGAATATGAACATCATGTAGTGCCGTTACCTGCACCGCAGCGGGCACAGTAATACGGTAAGTAAATGTTTCACCTATCGAAGCATTCAGGTCAGGCGGATTGGCTTTGAATAAACCGGTCGGTGCCCCTGTACTAACTGCAGCGACTGCCGGGCCGGCACAATAATCATTCGGTGCAGTTATAGCTGGGCAGCCTGCTCCTGTTCTTTCAAAAGCACTGCTCAGGTCAACATCATCTAAGGAAGTCCAGTCGACCAGTGCGCTGTTACTTAATACTGTGTTTGGTGGCGTACCCGGTTGAACAATGGCGTGATAAGTCACTACCAATGACTGGCCAGCAGGGATATCTAAATTGTTATCCGCATTACCTCGTCCCCAGATCAGAGGACCTATCGGATTACCGGTTGGTGTACTAACAAAACCGACTACTGGAGCGGCATTAATAAAAGCCGTAGGCGGAAAACCTACAACATCCAACAATAACTCTGGCGGCAGGGTATCAACAATATTGGTATCAAATGCAGTTGAGTTCCCTGTATTAACAGCGGTAATACGAAACTCGAGAATATCACCGACACCCGTAGGTCCAGCGGGGGTGGTCAGGTTGAGCACTGTTTTATTCACCACCAGCAACGATTCAACAACCGTTTCAACAGGGGTTATACTCGGCAGCGATACTTCAGTCGTCGCATCTTCGCCATTGGTATAATTTATTACCGCGGAATTTTGCTGGGTGTCACTATCATCGGTAAAATTATCGTTATTAACCCGGGCAAAATAGTTGATGATAATTTTCGGGTTTATAAGATTAGTCGCTGTATCATTTTCTACAGCAGTAACTACCGTTCCTATATTCCATTCTATCGTGCCCGTGGCATTGTCCACGGGTAACGTACCAAGCCCTGTTCCTGTGAACGCTGCTTCACTCGGAGCCACTCCATTGATACTGACGATGTCTGGAAACGTATATGAAACATCATAGGTAGCATTACGCGCTAATGCATAACTTACACCGGCGGGGAGATTATCCAGATTGTCGAAAACAACAAGCTTATCGGTGGTACCTTCCGGCAGATCGATTTCGATCTGGAAGTTTTTGTGCGCACCGATGGTGTGTACCACCGCTGGACCCAGATCAGTTTTGTTTATGAGCAGTGGCAACACCGACGTTGAAGCACTTGCTGATGTTTCATAATCATTAGGTGCGGTAATGCCTGGGGTGAGTACATCACCATTTCTTAAACCAAGCACACTGCCATCAGGACCAATCGTTCCTGTGATCGTGTTCAGTGCCGTATTCAAACTCGGTAAAGAGTTCCACTGCGCCTGGATGGTGTTATCCAGTATCTCAAGTGGTTGCGCAGTGGTGTCTACACGAACTTCAAAAGTAAAACTCCGAACACCGGCTGGTGCGATCTCATACTCCGGGTTAGGCAATACCCCATCAAGTTCATTCCAGCTGAAGATCGGTCGATTGGCAACAGAGGTATCGACATTATCCGGTGGGTCAGTACCACCAATACTGAGCGGTATGTAGGTCAACTTTGAACCGACCAGGTCATCGAGCACGCGCAAATTATAAGCAGCCGCAGTACCGTTATTGGTCGCCGTTACGGTGACGGTTAAAACATCAGCAGCATCACTGTTGGCCACGGCAAACGATTTTGTCAGTGCTATTAGCGGTTCACGTACAACAATACTCACCGGTGAAAAATCAAGCGATACCGCTGCGAGTGAGTCATTCACATAACAGACACCCACACCGCCTTCACATGTAACCGGGTCAACCGCGATGCCGCCATTGATAAGTACCGCACCCTCGTTAGTGACCGCTGAATTTTCAACGCGTGCGATAAAGGTAGCCGGGAAATTAAAAGTGGTGCCAGGCGCTCCCAGGGTAATGGCCTGATCACCAAAATTCCATTCCACAAAATCAACTGCGCCATTGTTGCCACAGATGCCTGGTATAACACCGCCCGGAGCAAAACCGGCTAAATTATATGGCGCTACACCAAGATTAATCACCTGGCCTTCGATACAGCGAATACCTGCAGGTAACTCATCACGGATTTTAAATTGTCTTAAATTTGCGACCGGCAATTCGGCGACCAGCAGATACTCGACTTCTTCACCCACAGACACATTATGCGGCGGACTCCCCAGTACCAGCGGTGTATTTGATAATTGAATCACGGCCTTGGGCTGTGTCGCTAGCGGGATCATCACCACCGTAGCCGTCTGCGCTATGCTGGTATATATACGCGCGCGGCCAGCATCATCGGGTGCAATCGCTGAATTATCAAATTGCGGCGGATACTGATTACCAGAAGCACCTTCGAGACTGTCGTATGACATGCTCACTGTATTAGTCAGACTTTGCAGTGGTGCGATCGTTTGGTACGGGTCTACACGATAATAAAACGTGACTATGGCACCTGGATCAACCTGTAGTAACGGCAAACTATTACTTTCGTCAAAAGTGATAACTGCAGGTACTCCAATGGTGTTGCCAGTAATAGTACCTTCACCATTAAGATCAAAGGCATCAGTAAACCCATCACCATCATTATCCAGACCATCAGTAGCGAAATCGACTACTATCATTAAACCTGAAGAATCCAGAGTATCGGTGGAAATCACATTGTAAGCAGGTGAACGTATCGGTGCTGATGTCTGATTTTCCAGAGTAATACGGTAGATGTAGGAGTCATTGGTATCACCGTTATTAACGGTGTCAGCAAACGCTCCACAACCGGGGCCGGGAATACCGCTCAAAGATTCATTACAGACCTGTTTGGTCACTATCAGGTTTGGTTCAACCTCGGTTAAGTTCACCGTGCGGATAGCCGGTACCGGATAACCCGGGATAGCTGGAATAGCTGAATCAGACACATTGATCGTGACGTTACCCGCAACGCTATTAAAAATTGCATCGAAGG
>CAJXZZ010000034.1 GCA_913065105.1 uncultured Gammaproteobacteria bacterium
TCATGGCGACAGACAAACCGGTGAGAACAGCCAATATGCTTAATTTCTGATCCGGTTTGCCGCCCAGGCTTAACACGATGAGCAAGGGTGCAAAGGCGCTGGCAAGCCCGGACCATGCCAGGATAACAAGGCTGAATACGCTCTGGCCGTTAACTAAAGCCCATGACAGGGCAGCCAGTGTGATCAGCAGTGTTGTTATTTTAAGTAAAAAAGTGTTTTCAACTTTGTGTGGTAACAGATCATGCGTGAGAGCAGCTGAACAGCTGAGAACCAGTGAGTCAGCAGTAGACATGGTGGCAGCAAATATACCGGCAAGTACCAGGCCGACGAATACCGGCGATAGCAGCTCAAGCGCCATGGTCGGCAATGCCAGTTCGGCATCGAAGCTGCCGTCATTGGCCAGGTAAATGCGAGAGAGCAGACCAACGCCGGTTGCCATCGCATAAAACGCGGTAAACCAGAGGTAGTACCAGAGCCTTGCCTGATTCATTTTTTGATTATTTGCCAGCGTCATAAAACGAACCATGATGTGGGGTTGGCCGATGACGGAGAAGCCGGCAAAGGCCCAGCTGATGGCAAACAGCACACCGCCTGCCAGACCAGGAAGTGCCAGGTCTTTGGGGAACCAGTCGAGAAAACCGTCCACCGCATTCATCTGTGAAATACTGGCATCGATGCCGCCCAGTGAGCTGGTGGCGATAAAAAGCAGTATTGCCATGGCAACGATCATCACCACCGACTGTGCGACATCCGTCCAGATAGAAGCGCGGATGCCACCGGCGATGCAATATACCGCGACCAGTACTGCGCCTATGACTGCACCCGCCCATATCGGCCAGTCGAATAACACGTGAAGTGCCTTACCGCCAGCGACGAGCTGGGCGCTGGCATAAGCAAGAAGAAAAATGAGCGAGATAAGCCCGATGATGCGCTGCAGGTTGTCCTGCTTGCCATTGTTATACCAGTTGCTGAGCACGCCAGCATAACTGACTTCGCCGGATAATTCTGTGGCTGTACGCAGGCGGCGATGGACAAATGTCGATGCCAGAAAATCACCAACGATCCATCCTAACATCAACCATATCGAGGCGAGGCCGGTGACATAGGTGTAACCGATAACGCCGATAAACATGTATCCGCTGTTGTTGGTGGCAACAGCAGACAAACCAACCAGTGCCGGTGAAATGGAGCTGCTGGCTAGGTAATAATCCTGCTTGGTGCCACGGCTCTTGCGTGCTGAAGAGACGCCGATGACGACAAACAGAAGTAAAAAAAACAGAAAAGAAATTATCATAATGTCTTGTATAAATTCGTCATCAGTTGTGACAGTAGGGTGCAGGCAGTTTGCACTTTCGTCTATTTTAAATAGTTATGACTAAAGTATTTTCTCTACTTCTAATTCATATGCACCGTCAGCGTTATGTACTTCTTTGCCGGTAACCGGCGGATTAAATACACAGGCCATCTTCATTTCTTTAAAGGCACGCAGGATGTGTTTATCATGCTGGTCTAAGACATAAACGGTGCCCGGTTTTATCGGGTATTTCCTGTTTCCGTTCGGGCCATCATCCAGAGTTTCGACTTCACCTTCACCTGACATGCAATACACCGATTCCAGGTGGTTTTGATAGTGCATTTGAAAATCGGCACCCTCGTAGATGGTCGTGATGTGGAAGGAAAAACCCATATTGTCATCTTTCAGCAACAGTCGGACGCTGTTCCAGTTACCATTGGGGTCTTCGACTCGACGCTCTGTTTTTTCTGCTTCCTGTAGGGTTCTAACAATCATTGCTACTTTTTCTCTGTAGGTGTTGTTGGGTGTTGTGTACGGCTTATAAGTGTTCGCCGTCGATTAATCGTCGACGCGTACATCATCAAAATAATCGGACTCTTCGGGAATACCGTCTTCTTTTGCACACACTTCTTTTACAGCCTGTTCTACGATGTCGATGCCTTTTTTCAAGTTTTCATCACTGGTTACCAGAGGACATAAAAACTTAACCACCTGGTCATCGGCACCACTGGTTTCGATAATCAGGCCTTGTTGAAAACAAGCATGCGTAATCTTTCCGGCAATATCACCGTTGACGCAATTGATACCCAGAAACATACCGCGACCGCGGGAAGTGAAGTTACCTTCACCATATTGCTCGGCAATCGCGTCGATGCGATCAGCCACGTATTTGCCTTTGCGCTTTATCTCATTGGAAAAAGTATCATCAGACCAGTAATGATCAATGGCTGCTTTGGCGGTAACAAAGGCAAAATTATTGCCGCGAAAGGTACCGTTATGTTCGCCCGGTTTCCACTGGTCTAATTCAGGTTTTATGAGCACTACGGCAAAAGGTGTACCGTAACCACCGAGTGATTTTGAGAGGGTGATGATGTCGGGTTTGATGCCAGCTTCTTCAAAACTGAAATAGGTTCCTGTACGTCCGCAACCGGCCTGGATATCATCGACGATCAATAAGATGTCATGCTTTCTACAGATTGCCTCAAGGTTTCTTAACCACTCAAAACTGGCGGCATTAATACCGCCTTCACCTTGCACGGTCTCTACGATAACAGCAGCAGGCAGATCAACACCGCTGCTCGAATCGGAGAGGACTTTTTCAAGATACGCGGTGGTATCGACATCGTCTCCCAAGTAGCCGTCATAAGGCATACGAAAAGTACCGCTTAGACTGACGCCGGCTGCGCCTCGGTGATGCGAGTTGCCGGTCGCGGCAAGCGCACCCAGACTAACACCATGAAAGCCGTTGGTGAAAGCGATGATATGTTCACGCCCGGTAACATTTCTTGCCAGTTTTAATGCCGCTTCCACCGCGTTAGTGCCGGTTGGCCCGGTAAACTGCATAACGTACTCATAAGCGCGGGGTTTAAGAATCTTTTCATTAAAGGTATTCAAAAACGCTGCTTTGGCCTTGGTGTGCAGGTCCAGGCCATGGGTGATGCCATCTTCCTGTATGTATTCCAGCAGTTTTTCTTTGAACAGTGGATTATTATGCCCGTAGTTCAGCGTACCGGCACCTGCGAGAAAATCAAGATACTGGTTACCGTCTTCGTCATACAGGTGTTCACCCTGCGCTTTATGGAAAATGCGGGGGAAAGCGCGTGCGTAACTTTGTACTTCCGATTCGATTTCATCAAAAATTTTCATATGGATATCCTGACGCAATCCTTAAGCGCCGTATTGTTTTATTAAATGTAATGTTAGGTTTGAGCGAACTCGAACGGACCGATACGTGCAAGGAACTCAGTATCGTGCTCACCCGCAAGGTGTTTGTCGCTGTCAAACATGACTGATTTCTCCAGCGTGGTTCCCAGTTTATTAGCGAGGCTTTCGAACAGCGCCCATGAAGCCTTATTTGATTCAGTGATGGTTGTTTCCAGATACGTGATCTGGCTACATTGCGGGCGATCGAGGATATGTTTCAGCATGTTACCTGCCAGCCCAATACCGCGTGCGCGTTCATCAACTGCTACCTGCCAGATAAAGAGAGTGTCTTCACGTTCAGGTATCAGGTAAGCAGAGATGCTGCCGACCAGCTCTTCGTTCGTGTTGACTGTTTGCACAGCAACCACCGAAGTGCCAGCAAAGTGCGTACACTGCAACAGATTGCAGTACATGGAGTTGATATCAAGAGGTGGACAGCGACCTATCAGGCGAAATACAGGCGCACCATCATTGGGAGTTGGAGGACGCAGTACGGTTTGGGGTTGAGAGAAACTCATAAATAATGAACTTATGCATTATACGTTATCTACCGTAAATTCTCAATTTGGATTTAAAAAAACAAAAAGTTAGCTAATAAACATTTCTACTTGATAACAATGCAACGTTACATAATCGTCCGCCTGTAGTCGAAAATTTGTGGACAAATAGAATATAACGCTCGTCATGTTAACGTCTGTTCAAGCATGAGTTACTTCCGATTATTACAGCAGCAGGATTCTCTATTCCGCTTCGATCTCTTCCCAACGGGTATAACAGTGTGCCAGTTCTGCCTGAGTTTTTTCCAGCCGCTGCTGCACTTCTAAGATGGTGTCTTTTTCCTGTTTATAGAATTCGTCACTTACCATCTGGCTCTGAATACTTTCGATCTCGTTTTCAAACTCCTCTATCTGCACAGGTAGTGCGTCGAGTTCGCGCTGAAGTTTATAGCTCAGCTTTTTACTTTTATCCGCTGTGTTCTGCTGCGTTTCCTGAGTTACGGATTTCTTATCAGCTGTTTTGCTTTTATCAGATTTAGCTTTCGTTTTCGAATAGTTTAGCCAGTCGTCATAACCGCCAACATATTCATTAACCTGCGCGTCACCTTCGAACACCAGGGTGCTGGTAACGACATTATTAACAAACTCTCTATCATGGCTGACAACTAATACTGTGCCTTTATAGTCCATCACCAGCTCTTCGAGTAATTCCAGTGTTTCTATATCAAGGTCATTGGTCGGCTCATCGAGCACCAGTATATTCGACGGCTTGGAAAACAACTTGGCCAGTAGCAGTCGATTTCGTTCACCGCCGGACAACATGCTCACTGGCGAACGCGCTCGTTCTGGCGCAAAAAGAAAATCCTGCAGATAACCGATCACATGTTTTCGGTTACCATTGATCTCAATAAACTCTCTGCCATGAGACAGGTTTTCGATCACACTCTCGTTATCGTCAAGCTGTGCTCGAAATTGATCAAAATAGGCCACTTCCTGTTTGGTACCATTGGTAATACGACCCGTGGTCGGCTTCAGGTCACCCAGCAATAAACGCAACAAGGTTGTTTTGCCCGCGCCGTTAGGACCGATGATGCCTATCTTGTCACCACGTAATATGGTCGTATTCAATCCTTTTATTATAGGTTTGCCATCATATTCAAAACTGACATTTTCAGCTTCTGACACCAGCTTGCCTGAACGATCAGCAGACGCTACGTTCATCGCGACTTTACCGACCTGGTTACGGCGCTGGTTACGTTCTGAGCGCATTTTTTCTAATGCCCGCACCCTGCCTTCATTACGGGTACGACGGGCTTTTATGCCCTGTCTTATCCAGACTTCTTCCTGTGCCAGCTTTTTATCAAAGTGCGCATTCTCTACTTCTTCTGCATGCAAGGCTTCCGCTTTACGCTGCAGATAAGTATCGTAATTGCCTGGATAGCTGGTAAGGATGCCGCGATCCAGCTCGATGATACGTGTCGATAATTTACGCATGAAGGAACGGTCATGGGTTATGAACATCAATGCGCCTTTATAATTCAGCAGCTGTTCTTCCAGCCATTGAATCGCGTGTAGATCCAGGTGATTGGTTGGCTCGTCGAGTAACAGGATATCCGGTTTGACCACCAGCGCTTTTGCCAGCAATACACGCCTTTTCATACCACCAGAAAGTGACGTGTAATCCATATCACCATCCAGCTTCATACGACTTAAGACTTCTTCTACCTGTTGATTGAGTTGCCAGGCATTATGAAGTTCGACCTGATCCTGCGCGCGCTGTAATTCCGCGATAGTCTGGTCATTCGTGTTTTCGGAGAAGTTGTGTAATGCGTGATGATAATCTTGTAAATATTTTGCATTATCGCCCAGTCCCATAGCAACAACATCAAAAATGCTGCCCTCTAGATCACCCCGTGGTTCCTGGTCGAGTACCGCAAGTTTTAAATTTTGCTTAGACTCAAAATCACCACTCTCGGCTTTGATCTCTCCTGAGATAACTTTTAACAGGGTTGATTTCCCGGTACCGTTGCGCCCCAGCAAACACAGGCGCTCACCAGCATCGATAGAAACACTGATACTTTCCAGTATGGCGGGGCCACCAAAACCAACATGAATATTTCGTAAACGTATTAAAGACATTGGGCAAATTTTACAGCAAAGACTTACGCATTCCCACGGGATACCCACGATGAGTTATCAATAAGCGTAAATAAACGTTACATAAGCAGACAGAACATGGACATTAATTATTCATCTTCGACAACGCGTAAGCTGGCTATGATTAAACCTGTCATCCACAAAGTTATCCACATATATTGTGAATAACTTTTGGCGTAGATAAGCATGGATGCTGGCAACAGCAAAGAGATTGTCTGCAACCGCCTTTGCCATCCAATAACAGAAAGGTACTAGGCATGGCTTTATCACATAAAGCTGATAAAGCAATCCGACCGTTTGTTAGTTATCATAATCCAGCACTGGTGCTAACCAGCGCTCGACGACGCTGAGCTTGTCACCTTTGCGTCTGGCATAATCTTCCACCTGGTCCTGTTTAACTTTACCGGTACCAAAATATTTAGCATCGGGATGCGAGAAGTAGAAACCAGACACCGCTGCCGTCGGTAACATGGCAAAACTTTCTGTAATCGTTATACCTGCATTCTTGTCTGGCTCGAGTAATGACCAGAGCGTGGCTTTTTCGGTGTGATCGGGACAGGCAGGATAACCTGGCGCAGGGCGAATGCCATGATAGGATTCTTTTATCAATTCATCGTTACTGAGCTTTTCATCTTTTGCATATCCCCAGAACTCTTTACGAACATGCTCGTGCATACACTCCGCAAAGGCTTCTGCCAGTCGGTCTGCCAGGGCTTTTAACATGATACTGCTATAGTCATCGTGGTCAGCTTCAAAACGAGCCACATGTTCATCTATTCCAATACCGGTGGTTACCGCAAATGCGCCTACATAATCTTTTATGCCTGATGCCTTGCCGTTGATATCACGGGGCGCAACAAAATCTGAAATACAACTGTTAGGACGATCTGATGGTTTGGCCATCTGTTGACGCAGATGATGCAATACGGTTTTCACTTCGCCGCGTTCATCGTCAGCATACAGCTCGATATCATCACCGACACTGTTCGCTGGAAAGAAACCGATAACAGCACGTGCCTGCAACCATTTTTCATCAACTATCTGTTTCAACATGCTCTGCGCATCAGCAAACAGACTTGTTGCTTCTTCACCGATGATTTCGTCCTGTAAAATTTTTGGGTACTTACCCGCGAGCTCCCAGGTATGGAAAAATGGTGTCCAGTCTATAAAGTGAGTTAATTCTTCCAGTGAATAATCTTCAAATACTTTAATGCCTAAAAACGTTGGTTTCGGTGGTGTGTAATTTACCCAGTCACCCTTAAATGCGTTATCACGCGCCTGCTGCAGGGTAAATGTTTTTCTGTTGGAGGTGCGCTTGGCACGCTGCTCACGCATGAGCTCATACTCATCTTTTATATTTTGAACATAGATATCTTTACGTTCATCACTTAATAGTTCACCGGCCACGCCTACTGCGCGTGAAGCATCGGCCACATACACAGCGGCATTAGAGTACTTCGGATCTATTTTTACCGCGGTATGAATTCGCGAGGTCGTCGCGCCACCGATCATCAACGGGATATTCATTTCCAGTCGTTCCATCTCGGCTGCCATGTGTACCATCTCATCCAGTGACGGTGTGATCAAACCGGACAGTCCAATAATATCGACATGATGTTTTTTCGCTTCGGCCAGAATGGTTTCCGCCGGTACCATCACGCCCAGATCGATCACTTCGTAGTTATTACACTGCAACACCACGCCAACGATGTTTTTACCGATGTCATGTACATCTCCCTTTACCGTGGCCATCAGGATCTTGCCATTGGTATGAATTTCGCCTTCTTTTTCCGCTTCCAGATAAGGCATTAGATATGCCACCGCTTTCTTCATCACGCGTGCGGATTTCACCACCTGTGGTAAAAACATCTTACCTTCACCGAAGAGATCACCCACGGTATTCATACCGTTCATCAACGGGCCTTCGATGACATGTAGTGGTCGCTCAGCCTGTAACCTGGCTTCTTCGGTATCTACTTCAATAAAATCAGTAAACCCTTTTACCAGTGCGTGTGCCAGTCGTTCATTCACTGGCTGCTCACGCCAGGTCAGATCCTGTTTATTCTCTCTTACACTGCCATCACCCATGTATTGCGGGGCTATGTCCAGCAGACGATCGGTGGCCTGATCATTTTTATTTAAAATAACGTCTTCGACCGCTTCACGCAGTTCTTCGGATAGATCGTCATACACCGCAAGTTGACTGGCGTTAACGATCCCCATATCCATGCCGGCTTTGATCGCGTGATACAGAAATACCGAATGGATCGCCTCACGTACCGGGTTATTTCCACGGAATGAAAATGACACGTTAGACACACCACCGGAAATCAGGGCGTGCGGCAAATTTTGTTTGATGGTGCGGGTTGCTTCAATAAAATCGACCGCGTAGTTATTGTGTTCTTCGATACCGGTGGCAACCGCAAATATATTCGGGTCAAAAATAATATCTTCTGCTGGAAAACCTACGACGTCGGTTAACACTTTGTACGAACGGGTACAGATATCTACTTTACGTTCGTAGGTATCTGCCTGGCCGTCCTCATCAAATGCCATAACGATAACGGCCGCGCCGTATTGGCGAACCAGCCTGGCGTGTTTGATAAAAATTTCTTCGCCTTCTTTGAGCGAGATAGAGTTCACGATGGATTTGCCCTGTACACACTGCAAACCTGCTTCGATGATGTCCCATTTTGAGGAATCGATCATCACCGGTACGCGAGAGATGTCCGGTTCAGAGGCGATCAGGTTCAAAAATTTGACCATCGCCTCCTTCGATTCCAGCATGCCTTCATCCATATTGATATCGATGACCTGCGCGCCATTTTCTACCTGTTCGGCGGCAACACTTAAAGCTTCTTCGTATTTTTCTTCTTTGATCAGACGTTTGAACATCGCCGAACCGGTAACGTTGTTACGTTCACCGACATTGACGAACAGCGAATCTTTACCGATATTAAAAGGCTCTAATCCCGACAGTCGACATGCCACGGGTATCTCTGGAATAAGACGTGGTTTTATATCCGCAACGATATTTGCGAAGGCGCGGATATGATCCGGTGTGGTACCACAGCAGCCGCCAACGATATTTAAGAATCCGCTATTGGCCCATTCGGCAATCGCCTGCGCCATATCCTCTGCGCCCAGGTCATAACCACCCATTTCATTTGGCAGTCCGGCATTGGGATGCGCGGAAACATAAACTTCAGAAATACGTGACATCTCTTCCACATACTGGCGCAGATCTTTTGGACCTAGCGCACAGTTCAAACCAATGGAAATGGGGTCGGCATGACGTAATGAATTATAAAAAGCTTCGGTAAGCTGACCGGTTAAGGTGCGACCAGACTGATCGGTGATGGTGCCGGAAATCATAATCGGCAGTTCGATTTTATCTTCTTCAAATACACGTTTGACGGCAAAAATCGCTGCCTTAGCATTGAGGGTATCGAAGATGGTCTCGATCAAAATAATATCTGCCCCGCCTTCGATCAAGGCACGGGTAGATTCCACATAGGCATCAGATAATTCGATAAACGTGATATTCCGGAAACTTGGGTCATTCACATCGGGTGAGATGGAACAGGTGCGATTGGTCGGGCCTAAAACCCCGGCAACATAACGCGGTTTATCATCCGTACTAAATTTATCTGCGGCCTGTCTCGCCAGTGTCGTTGCCGCGACATTGATCTCGTAACTGAGATCTTCCATGTCGTAGTCAGCCATAGAAACACGTGTGGCATTGAAGGTGTTGGTTTCGATGATGTCTGCGCCAGCATTTAAATATTCTTCATGAATACCACGGATGATTTCCGGCTGGGTAATCGCCAGTAAATCATTATTGCCTTTTAGATCACTCGGATAGTCAGCAAAACGCTCACCACGATAAGCCGCCTCGTCCAGTTTATGACGCTGGATCATAGTGCCGGTAGCACCGTCAAGCAGCAAGATGCGCTGTTTTAAGGCTTCATGCAGGTGGTTAATACGTTGTTCGCGGGTCATTGCCATAACATTCAATACTGGATAAAAAATAGCCGGGAATTGTACCATTTATTGCGATTATTCGTAGCATGGCGTGATAAAACGTCATAAATATTAAGGTCATATCTCTGCTTAACGCGAGATGCCCGTTATTTTTAAATAATTCTAATTATAGAATTGAAAATTTCAGGCTAAACTTAAAACCATGAATACTCGTCATCTACAGCTCTATATCACCGCAGAGACACCCTGCGGTTATTATGAAGACAGGATGAGCACTAACCTGGTTCCAGACCCGGAACTGGCGCTCAGCATGCCCATCTATGACCATTTAATTCAGCACGGTTTTCGTCGCAGTGGCGGGCACAGCTACCGCCCACATTGTAAAAACTGCCAGGCATGTATTGCCTGTCGTATCCCGGTAAAAAATTTTGTCACTAGCCGTTCACAACAGCGTTGCCGAAAAAACAACCAGGACTTGAAAGTAACTGCGGTAGCTGCTGGTTTCAGCGAAGAATATTTCGCCCTATATCGCGACTATCTTAATTCGCGTCACGTTGATGGTTCCATGGCTGATCCTGTTGAAGAAGATTTCACCAAATTTTTATATTGCGATTGGAGCGATACCCAGTTTCTCGAACTTCGCCTGAACGGGCAGTTAGTTGCCGTTGCGGTCACCGATATCATCAATGATGGTCTATCTGCGGTTTACAGTTTTTTTGATCCAGAACTAAAAAAACGCAGCCTCGGAACCTACTCCATACTTAAACAGATAGACTATGCGAAAGAGCTGGGACTAGACTACATTTACTTAGGTTACTGGATCAAAGATCATAACAAGATGCATTACAAATCCAGTTTCAGGCCGCTGCAATTATACCTAGATGAAAAGTGGCAATTACTGGAGGACATCTAGTAGCCATCACTGTGATAACCACATGGATTCAGGTATCACAGTGACGTTAAAAAACCTGATTTTTAACTCGTTTTTTGCGATTTTTTATTGTGATACTATGAGAGCCATGACTATACAAGAAACCATTACAAAGAAACTTAATGACACGTTTTCCCCCGAGCACCTCGAGGTGGTAAACGAAAGTTATATGCACAATGTCCCGGAAGGTTCAGAATCTCACTTTAAGGTTGTCATCGTCTGTGATGACTTCAAAGACAAAATGCTGATCGCGCGCCATCGCCTGGTAAATAAAGCACTGCAGGAAGAACTGGATAAAGATCGTTCTGACGGCGGCATCCATGCTCTCGCACTACACACAATGACCATGGAAGAATGGTTTAAAAAAGGCAATGCTCCCGACTCCCCTGAATGTCTGGGTGGCGGAAAATAGCAGTGAATAGCTTACTTATACAAACGAAAACCCAGTAATAAACACAGGCAGGTTCTACTATGATTGATATTCCACCTATTATATTAAACTTCGTTTACGTCATGTTTGGTGGCATTTTAACGCTAGTTTTTATGAAAATAAGTTGCAGCGTGTTTAACCGAATGGTTAATTTTGATATCAGCGATGAACTAGGCAAGGGTAATATTGCTGTAGGTTTAATGGTTATGGGTATGTTTATTGGCCTCGGCATCTCACTGGGTCTGGTGATCGGCCTGGGTCTTAGCTAACAGTGCACAGGTTTAACTTAGGCATTCATTAGTTCACATGCAACTTAAACGTCTACTTATATCTGCAATAATTCTTGCTTTACTGAGCATACAAAATGTTCATGCAAGTTTTATTGATCACCCTGTGCATTCAGGTAAGTGGACTGACAAGTATGATCGTCATTTTAAAAAATACAGTAAACGTTATTTTGGTCCTCTATTCGACTGGCACTGGTTTAAAGCACAGGCAATCGCCGAATCTGGATTAAATGACGATGCCAAAAGTCATGTTGGCGCACTCGGTCTGATGCAGATAATGCCAACTACATTTGGCGACATCTCAAAACAGAACCCGCATTTCAGCCAACTAGATTCACCGAAATGGAATATCGCTGCAGGCATATATTACGATCGAACACTGTATAGAAAATTTAAAATAACCGCAACACAAGATAAACTCTACATGACCTTTGCCAGCTACAATGCTGGTTACGGCCGCATTCTTGATGCATCAAAACGCACTGGCAGTGAAGAAAAAATCTGGGAAGAAATCAGACCCTACCTACCCAGTGAAACCCAGGGGTATGTCAGTCGCATAAGGAGATTAATGAGCGATGAATAGAAAACCACATATAAAAGCAAGTCTACTGCAAGCAGCTAATCCTCTTTAGCGACACTCACCATACAATTATTTCGCGAACTTGCATAATTTATGAAAGGACTCAGCATATCTGATAATTCTGCAATATCTCCTTCTGCAATCTTATGATAGTCACCATTTAACACATGAATTAGCGCCGCCATAAATGCAGACTCTTTTACTTCTGCGCTATCAATATCATCGGTGTGTTTGTCATCACAAGTAACTATTCCATTGCTACCATCTCTACCGTGCGTAATTGCCGCATCAAGTATGCATGCTATGTCAGCATATGTATTTTCAAAATCACAACTAGTATATATAGCCGCCTTCGCAGATAGACGATAGTTCACATTATCAATATCAAAGGCCATTGCATTAATCACCTCGATCAGACGCTGCACAACAACACCACATTTAACCTGACTTGTCGCTGGCATCACTAAACCAAAACGATTAATAGAGAGTTGCGCAATAAGGTCTTCTTCCCGAAACACACCGCTCAAACGCTGACTTATTTGTTCCAGCATTTGGTTCAATATATCCTTACCTTTTTGCCGATAAATATCACTCAATACGTCGATTTCGATATAAGAGAATGAACATGCATTTTTATAACGATTGGCAAAAGACAGGCATTTTGTGGCGTATATTTCATATTGTTTAGTTATGTAAAAACCATTAACTTTATCCTCGATCGCATCAGACTCCAGCGACCGTATTTTTTTATTAAGCGTAATATAGGAATAGGTACGACTAAGTAAGTCGATTTGCCTGAAGGGTTTAGAAATAAAGTCTGTTGCGCCCAGATTAAGTGCTGCATGCATAGCTGCTTCTGAGTTTTCTGCACCGGTAATTATTACTACAGGAAGGTTTGCAATATGAGGAGTGTCAGACGTTCGTATTTTTTGAAGTAGCTCAAAGCCATTACTTTCAGGCATATTGATGTCTGCGAAAACAAGCTCGATGACAGGATTATTTTTTATTTCTTTCCATGCCTCATCACCACTTGAAGCTTCAACAACAGTATATTTTTCTTGCAATGCCTTTCGCGCTGCCAGCCTTACTGTTTTTGAATCATCGGCAAATAAAACAACTTCTTTACAACTCTGAAAAATGTCCAAAGCAGTGTCCCTTCCCTGTAGTCATTAAAACCAAAATTAATCGTTTTATATCAAAACAATTTACATCCAGTTCAAATGATAGACAAAATATACGACAATAGTCGTTTTAAACATTTATTCAGCTAACAATCTATCTTCTAATAATGGATTATAAACCCAGACTGCTTGATCAATCTCTTCGTTATCCAGAACGATAACCTGACTCCATTTTCCCTGTTTAAAAATCTCTAATACGGCCTGTTCTTTTTCTAATCTTGCAACTATTTTATCTTCAGTCGTAGGACCACTTCTTGCATTGAGTTTTTTAGCTTTTACCTGACGTTTTACTCCAAATAATGAAGCATACTGATCAACGATTGGATGCATGCGGCCACGTATTGATGGATCATTCCGCATCATCATAGATTGTATTAAGGTAATCGCATCTTCATGACCATCTTCCACAGCAAGCATGTAATAATCTATCGCCTTATCTAGATCTTTTTTAACTTTACCTTCACCCAGACTATATAACATGCCTATTGAGAAACTGGCATCCGTATGACCTTGCTCAGATGCTTTCTGCCACCACTCCAGTGCCAGACTGTCATTAATCCTTAAACCATAACCATTGAGGTACATCCAGCCTATATTGTATTGCGCGTCAGCATCACCTGAATCGGCTAGTGGACGCATAATACAATATGCCACGGCAAAATCACCGGTGCGCATGGCATCAACCGCGTCATCTAAATCTTTAGCCGCGGCATTATCTATATTATTAACTGCAGTATTATCGATTTCCTTGACTACTGTATTGTCTATCTCCTTAACCGTAGCATTATCAAAGTCCTTAGCCACTGTATTCTCTAAATCTTTAGCTACTGCTTTATCAAAAGCTGTGACTAAAGAAAAAAATAACAATACTGTAATTAAAGGCCTGTTGATCACTTAGTCTACCGTTGTTTTTTTATAACGTATCAGTCGTATTGCTAACAACACTATCAAAAAACTGTGCCAGAAAAGATCGAATATATCGATACCTTTTGTTAACTCCCCATTGACTAGCATGCGTAACTTCTCGATCAGATGCGGCTCAGGAGCAAACGGTGCGAGAGACATAAATACTGCCGCTATCGTTAGCGGTAATAATGGAATTTTATCTATATACTTAAACATCATTAAAATAACCTTCTAAATATTCATCAAAACTAATACTATCTTCAAGTTCGATCTGTTTTTGTTTTTCCAGTGATTCACTCGCCATCTTTTCAAAAAACCGGACTTTATCTTCAGCCAGTGGATGTGTTTTATAATATTGATAATGATGTTTTGACATGCGCTGTGCATGATAAAAAAAACCTTCATTATTTTCTTTCATCTCTGCGAGCATTCTTGCAGAAGGTGTCAAGTCAGGATCAAACACACTGGCGATCTGTGACTTAACACTGGAGAAATAATTTTCACAGTAATTTGCTCTATCGAGCAGGCTGGCCACACCTTTCATCTTATTACATAACTCCGTTGCCCAGTCCTGCAGACTGATGTTTTCCGTCGTTAGCTGCAAGTTATCACGCTTTAAGTCCAGGCCGGGTTTTCTACCCTGATGCGCTACTAACACTAAATTTTCATCGATGGCAGTAACTTCACTCTTACTTAATTCTGGGCTTGGTTGTAACAGACAAAATAGCATAAACACTTCAAGAAAATACAACTGTTCTGAATTAATGCCATGCGGATCGAATGCATTCACATCCAGTGAGCGTAATTCGACATAGGCTATGCCTCTCTTCTTCAGCGCGGTAGATGGCTTTTCATCACCCTGTACGATCTGCTTCGGGCGAACCGAACTGTAATACTCATTTTCAATCTGCAAAATATTGGTGTTAAGTTGCTGATACTCATCACCTGCTTTTAGACCTATTTCTTCGTAACCTGGATAAGGGGTATTGATAGCGCATCGCATGCTTTCTATGTACGCATCCAGTGAATCGTAACAGGCCTTTACGCCTGCAAGATCTTCCTTATTATTCTGATAACCGATATCACCCAAGCGTAGTGACGTTGCATACGGCTCATAATAAGTATTACTGTTAAATTCCTGCAACATGGTTCGCTTACCATTTAAAAACGATTTACACACTGCAGGCGAAGCGCCGAACAGATAAGGTACTAACCAGCCATAACGTAATAGATTACGCACCACGCCCATGTATTGGTCTGAAATAAAATCCTGAATATCATCCGTATTATTATTTAACTGCTGATAGTGCTGCCAGAACTTGTCTGAAAAGGAATAATTAAAATGCACGCCAGCAATCACCTGCATCGCACGCCCGTAACGCAACCCTAAACCACGACGGTAGACCGTTTTCATCTGTGCAGCATTGGATGAACCGTACTGCGCCAGTGGGATGCTGGTTTCACCTGCAACCACACAAGGCATACTGGTGGCCCAGAGAATCTCGTTATCCAGGTTCCGATAGATAAAATTTTGTATGTCATCCAGCGATTGAATAACTTCTGTTACTGAATCACAGGGCGGTGTCACCAGTTCTGCCAACGCTTCAGAGAAATCGGTGGTTATCTGCGGATTTGTAAGCGGCGCCCCCCAGGCGACAGGGTGTGGCGCTTGCGAAATACCGCCTTCGGGTAGTACCCGCAGACTTTCTTTTTCCAGACCAATCTTCGAGGTCGATAACGCTTCTTCAAAATCGGATGAGGCTAATAGAGAAAGTCGTTGTTGAAGAAGTTGATACACAATAATTCCAAAGTTAAATACAAAAAATGCCGAAGAATGAATTATACAAAAATGACGTAACTCTTTGTCGTTTATTAGTAATAACTTATAAATCGAAAGAAAATATTCATTTAGCGACCACACGATAACGCGGTTTCTGACTGACTAGCCGTGTTTTAGTTTCAGCTAGATCACCCTCGTCGCTAGCGGTTAAATCCGCTACGATGCGGTATTCGAATCTGCAACCCATAGCTTTGGCCGCTCTCTCCATCATTTTCAACGTGACCGCACCACGTGTTTCATCTTTTTCCAGAACCGATATCCTCGCCGCGCTCACCTGTAATCGCTCCGCTAACTGAAAACCTTTTAAGCCCTGTTTTATCCGCATACTACGAATCCAGTCCGAATTATTCATAAATCACCATTAATTAACATATACATTAATAATTAATATATACATTAATTAAATAAAAAACGCAATAAAAAACCAAATATAGCTATTTGGTTTTAAGAAACTTATTTTTCGCAAATGAACGCTAATTTACGCAAATAAAAGCTTTTATAGTTTTAAAATATTTGCGTGTATTTGCGTTCATTTGCGGAGAATCAATTTTAATCCAGCACGTGTGATACCAGACCATCGGCCAGTTTTGGCTCAAACCAGGTAGACTTCGGTGGCATCACTTCACCGGCATCGGCCACAGCCATCAGTGCTTCCATACTGGTTGGGTATAAAGAGAATGCAACCGCCATCTCACCGCTGTTGACGCGTTTTTCCAGCTCACCCAGGCCGCGGATACCACCGACAAAGTCGATACGGTTATCCGTACGCGGATCAGAGATACCCAGCAGCGGCTCGATCAGATTATTGGCCAACAGACTAACGTCAAGTGACGCCACAGGGTCATTTGGCATCAGTTCAGAATTAATGTTCAGGCGATACCACTGGCCGTCGAGATACATACCAAACTCAGTGGCTTTGGCTGGTTTCACCGCCGCTGCTTCTTCTGTCACCGTAAAAGCTGTTTTTACCTTTTCTATCAGCTCATCTTTGCTCAGGCCGTTTAGATCAGTGATCACCCGGTTGTAGTCCAGGATATTCATCTGGTTATGCGGATAGATAACTGACAGGAAATAATCACAATTTTGCTCGCCATCACCACCCATTTCATGACTTTTAGCCACGCGTGAGGCAGAAGCTGAGCGGTGGTGGCCATCTGCGATATAGATTGCGTTCATGGCTTCAAAACCGGCACTGATCTTTTCGATGGTTGTTTCATCATCGATTTTCCAGAAAGTATGCTGTACGCCATCATCGGCGGTCACATCGACCAGTGGCGGCTGTTTAGTGGTCTCTTCTAAAATCGCGTCCATATCCGCCTGTGATTTATAGGCCAGCAATACCGGGCCGGTCTGCGCATTTAAAGCTTCGATCTGGCGCACACGGTCGTCTTCTTTTGCCGGACGGGTATATTCGTGTTTGCGGACACGGTTAATATCATAATCGGCGACAGACGCGACTGCGACCAGACCCACCTGTGAATGGCCGTCCATGATTAAACGGTAAACGTAATAACAGGGTTTATCTTCCCGGATTAAAATGCCTTCCTGCAGCATCTTCTGCATATTTTCAGCAGACTTTGCATATACCGATGGATCATAAGGGTCCGTGCCTTCCGGCAGATCGATCTCAGCTTTAGAAATATGCAGAAAACTCCACGGGCGGCCATCTGCACGCTCTCGCGCTTCGGCAGAATTTAAAACATCATAAGGAGGTGCAACAACTTCTTCGGCGCGTTCGGGTACAGGGCGTAAACCGGCAAAAGGTCTAATTAATGGCATTATTTCTCTCGAGTTAGTATGTTCAGGTCACATTGATGTGCGAATTATACAGTATCTTAAAGCAGTCATTGCGAGCGAAGTCTTGTAATTACCCCATCAACCCCTTTGACTTTACCTTAAAAGAAAAAAATCACTATTAACTGCTACTTATGCATGATAAAAGTACATCTATTGATTTATAACAATTTACACATCGATTTATAACAGTACAATTTTGTCGAATCCCATACTAAGGTACTCACTCCAATGAAAGCAGCGATTCAGCATATGCTATTCGGGCTTCTATGCCTGTTTATAACCAATGCTCAGGCCGTAGAGAAAATAACTATCCATCTGGATTTCATTCCCAATCTTGATGATGGTAGAACGACATTCGGGGTCTGTGCCCGATGTCATTTACCGGAAGCCTGGGGTAATGCAGACGGAACCTATCCACAATTAGCGGGGCAACATATCAACGTACTGATGAAACAGCTACTTGATATCCGCAACGGTACCCGAAATTCGCCACTGATGTATCCATTTGTGCAGCAGCGCACGATCGGCGACTATCAGGATTTAAGTAATGTGGTCGCCTACATATCAACCCTGCCGATGGATCCTGCACATTCTAAAGGCCCATGGCACAAAGGCACTAAGCAATATAAACAAGGAAAAAAAACCTACCAGAAACACTGCGCGAGCTGCCATGGTGCCAATGGTCAGGGTGACAATGAACTGGTCTACCCCAGATTGCAGGGACAGCATTTTCAATACATGAGCCAGCAACTAAGTCGAATAAAAAGTGGCATTCGAAAAGTACATCCTGCTATGCAGGCAGTTATACAAACACTTGACTATGAGCAGCTGGAAAAAGCCGCTAACTACGCCAGTTATTTTTCGGTGCCAAAAGAAGATTTGGCGGCATCAAGAACGTGGCGCAACCCTGATTTTAAATAAGGTCCAATATTTAACTAAGAGACAAACATGGAAAATAAAAACAAATTATCCAGGCGGCATTTCCTTAAAGCAGGCGCGGCGGCAGGGGCGCTCTCCGGGTCAGCATTCCCTCTCCAGGCTGCTATAGCTGCAGACACTGCAGCCCCAGATAACACGGCTGCATTACCCTTTTCTATCAGAAAATTACTTAATGAAGCAACACTGCCAAAAGCAAAGGGTGCGCGTGTCGTCGTCGTCGGTGGCGGCTGGTCCGGCCTGACCATGGCCAAATACCTTAAGATTCATAATCCGGCTTTTGATGTGGTGCTCATCGATAAACGTCCCGAGTTCATTTCTTTTCCTGCCAGTAATTCATGGCTTGCTGACCAGATCAATCTGGATTTTTTAACACACAGTTATTTTGATGCCGCTAGAGCACATGATTACCATTTTTTAAATACCACAGTGCTGGGCTTTGATCGTGAATCAAAAAAAGTTTTCACCAGTAGCGGTTTTATAAACTACGACTACATGGTGCTCGCACCCGGCATCGAATATGACTATAGTCGTATCGGTGTTGATGACCCCGAATCACAGATGCGGCTGTATAACGATTACCCCGGTGGTTTTGTTAACAGCTCAGAAGTGATCTCCATCAAACGAAAATTACACACCTTTAAAGGCGGCACATTTATTCTAAACGTGCCAAACGGAGAATACCGCTGCACCGCTGCGCCTTATGAACGCGCCTGCATGGCGGCCGCCATTTTTAGGAAACGAAGAATCAAGGCGAAGATTTTACTGCTTGATATGAACGCTGAAATTCGAATTAAAAAACAGGGCTTCGAAAAAGCATTTTCCAGCCTGTACAGTGACTACATAAGTTATCTGCCCAGTGCGGAAATATCATCAATAGATATCGACAATAAAACCATCAGTACCGATTTCGACGACTACCAGTTTGATGATGCCATCATATACCCACCGGTACGCGCCTCCTCATTATTAGAAGATGCCGGTATCGCCAACCTGAAAAATTCGCAAAAAGTTGCAAACACCGATCCGTACAAATACCACGTCATCGGTGATGAGCATGTTTATGTCACTGGTGATTCCAGGTCACAGCCTTTTTCCAAGGGTGGTCACACCGCTCATTCAGAAGCACAATATGTCGCCGAAGTAATCGCTGCTCACGCACTCGGTAAAGAGGTCAGATGGCGCAGCCCCCAAACGATGTGTTTTTCTGCTGTCGATATAAATCCACTGAAAGCGATGAGCATCATCACTTTCTATAAATTCAACAAACTGAACAAAGAGTTTGAATTTGATCGCACCCACATGATGGACGACTGGAATATCGAAGGCGGACAAGCCAGCCTGGCATGGGCAGAAGGTATGTATCGTGATATGTTTTATAAGTAATCGGAAAATCGGAATCTACATTTAATGATCACTTCATAGATCGATGGCGTCCGCCCCACCGCTGCCCCCTTTAAGTAGAATCACTATCATTAATAATGTAATGCCTAAGGTCTTCACCGTAATCAACCGTTTTTGTGCGTAATATAGTTCTTATTACTATATACAGACCCACAAAAACAAGAAAAGCGGCAGGAATGTACGGGTATTTCACGACTGCTACATTTATTAGTCCGTTAAAATAATCTGGCAATACAAAGTAGAGGAAATCTGTAATTTTTTCGAGCACAACATTCTGACTTCCAACAGGTTCTACCTCGTCTTTCAAAAAATAGGCAGCAACGATTACAAATACCACTGATGCCAACGTTAGTTCATAGAGACGTTTTCGGTTAAGAACCGTCTTGTTGATCAATTTACGTGTTTGCCACCACGCATCGTTTCTTCCTGGGTTTAACTGTGTAGCAGATGCAGGAACATTGCTATCGACCATTTCGAACTCACCAGGTATATGTCCGGGCACATAATTCGCCGTGCGGTGTTTCAATCTCTCTATCACACTACCATGAAGTTTAATCTTGCCAAGGAGCTTACCCTCACTTAGATTTTCAATCTCTCTCGGATGATAGCGGTAGAAAAATCCCAGGCCATCTCGTGAGTCATACATCCGACCATGAACATGACATGCACTGTATATATCCTGAACGTCATTAGAATCAAACACCAGGTCATGATACAGCGCGCGGTTGACCATCCAGTGTAATGCTACGCCCGCCATCCCTGCACGCTCATAACCGCCACCAACGTTTGAGTGCATACCCGCAAACCACACTTGCTCCACATTATCAGCCGTGCGATCAATTGCACCTTCTATATTTTTTTCCTGCCAGACGTATGGCCAAAATGCGGTTCGTTCGTCATCAATAGATAATGCCTGATAAGCGAATTGAACATTGTCGGTTAATTTGTAATGATAAAAACTATGCGGAAAGCATAAATCCAGTGCCTCTTCAAACAACCCAAAGATAATATTAAACAGAAAGGTACCTGGGCCCGTAATATCCGTTCTTTTGGGAAATCCAAGTGCAACGACAGTATCCCATACACCCAAAAATTTAATCGGTACCGCACCGTGTGACTTTTCAGAATTTTTAAAGTCCTGCGCTAACTTCGGATTTTTTTTATGCTTTTTATACGCATAAAAAGCTTCATCTACCTGGTCATCGAGCTCGCCATTTCGCAAACCGACACCCTTGACCAAACCACACTTATTGATCATACCGTTACATGCCCTAACGGTTGATGCGCCACGACTAAAACCAAAGAAGTATATGCGATCGCCATCTGCATAATTCCTTGCTAGATATTTGTATAAATCTCTAACGTTTTGGCTAAAACCAAAGCCAAAAGCACCAAACAGAGCGCGCAGATATTTATTCGATTCTGTACCAACGCCATTATCATAAAAAACAATCTGCTCACTAACATCCGCCCCATTAGTGTTGCTTCCACTAAAGTTTTTATCGACTGCTTTATATACTTTATAAACATTACTATCAGGTGAGTAACCACCCTTATTTCCAGTGCCGTCGGCGCAGACGACGATATTTTTTGCCGACATTTCTTATCCTCCAGGAGATTATTTATTCAGTAAATCGATTAAAAAAAATTTAACGCAAGGCGATAAATCCTACACTCGTATAAGATTTGAATCATCATAAGTTCTGTCGCAGGCTAGAACCAGAGCAGCTTCATCATCACGTCGTTTTAATAGACCAGCCAAACCTCTGCCTTCCCACAAACGTTTCATATTCTTAATCTGCTGAGCTATGCCAGCGTAATCCTTTTGTACAACTAAAGGTTTAATCGCAGACATCTCTTTTCTTCTCGCACCGCTCATTGACGCTCCGCGATTATAGACAAGCGATAAAAGAGCCACCTGCGCGTCTGCAAATAACAACTCAACACCAGGATACGCTTTACGTGTTGAAGCCGCAAAACGCGGCAAGGTATTTTCACTAAAGACCTGCCTCGCATCCTCAAAAGCCACCTCAATTTTTTTTACGCGAATCAAAGATCTCTTAGCATGCTCGCTTTTTAAGCCTGACACTTTGATCAGCTTTTCAAGATCCGAATCGGAAACCTTGCCTTGCCAGTCGCTATTGATCTGCGCTACTGAGTTATAACCAAGATCGTAACCGATGCCTATGGTGATGCCAGAAGCGCCGCCTGGCCATATTGGCTGCTTAAGTGATCGGTTATAGTATGACTTTGATATGATCTCGTGTTTAATAAGCTGTTCCAAACCTTGTCGCGAGATGGTCAACGAACTAACATCTTCTAGATCAGCACGCTCAAACAAATGGTTTTCGATCGCCGTCAGGGTATCGGCTCCAATGATTCCATCAGGCTCAAGTTCGAGGTGCTTTTGAATATTCTTGATACGCTCAATTGTTGACTTCTTATTCATCGTGAGTACCACTCAGGCAAAAAAACACTTAATCGTCTTCTAATTCAGAAATATATTCCGGGGAAGCTTTAAACGGATCTACAAATTCATCCAGTGAACGGAGAATACATTCGGCGTCATACATATCATCACACAAACTTTCGTCTTCAACGATCCACTGCGGCTTAAATATTGACGGTTTTGTCGGCATCATAGAAAAACCATTTAATGAGTGGCCTTTTTTAACTGGTAACTTATCCGCCTCACCTCTAAAAATACGTCCGAGCAAGGCGACGATATTTTCATCTATCTGTTGATTATTACGGGTCAATATTTCATGTTCACAATCAATGCCTACCCCGTCAGTGAAATCAAGATAGTGTACGAGTTTCTGAATGTAACCCTGATGCATCCCATCTGGCTTTAATCGAGTCGATTGCCCCAGTCTTGAGGTGTCATTTTCTTTATAGTAACGATGCAGGATATTTGAAGCCGCCAAAGTAGAATCGGCAGAATTCACAGTGATATATACTTTATTTTCTGAGTATCCGAATAAACCGGGGACCCATGAAGCATGGTCAGAGGCCTTAACATCCGCTTCGTGTGAAACGATATTGTTAAATACGATGGGCAAACCATTTTTATCATACAGCGTTCTTTGCAATAAATAGTTACCCATACTATGCACCACCAGTGACAATCGTTTAACACCCACTTTCGGTAAAAGCTGTTCATTTATTAGTGATAGCGCAGCATAAAAGTCTTCTGTAGAGTTTCGAGCATTTTTTCTAGCAGGTTTGTAATTACTGGTAAAATCTTTTATAAAGTTTTTAACTTCAATTAAAAGCCTGGTAATCAAATGCGGTCGCACAAATCCAAAAAGCATACTTTGTAGATAGGCTTTCAGTTCTTTCTTTATTTTTTTTGTCTCAAACGATTTAATGGGCTGCGGGTGAGATGGCCACGCAAATAGAACAACGTTAACACCGTGTATATCTTGCAATAATCGCGCTTTTTCAACTGTTTCAGCAGGGTCTTGATGAAAGCCATGTAAAAACACCAGCCAGGGCTTCTTGTATTCATCAGCGGCGATATCAGTGAACAACACCGACTCTTGTCCCTGAGGGTAGAAGGTAACGCTTTTATGATCGTTTGCAGCGAGCCCAGTGAATATCCTGTCTACTCCAGCTTGCCTGGATACTGCTAATTTCTGGCCAATGTTCTTTACTGCTATTTTTGATTTTTTAGTATCAGAATGTTTAGGTAACTGTCTATTGGTTATATAAATAAGCATAATATTTCCTCAAAAAGAATTTACACCCCTAGATTCGTCATGTAATCGATTAAATACAATCCGCCTACACCGCCAAAGGGCATGGCGATCGCTGAAAAAATCGGGTGATGGGTGATCGGTGAGAACGGACCGTCTTTGATGTTTTTAATCTCTTCTATCAGGCTGTGCAAGCGACTCGCTAATTTATACTCACACAGCTGCTGTTCTATATTATCATCTTCGATGTTTACATCTTTTTTAACTATCTCGCATTTAGCTTCTTTATAAACTTGCTGCTTATGTAGTATCTCCAATTTCGCCAGCACATTCTTTCTTGCGCTCTCAGCGGCGCGGCGTAAACGTATCGCACTACTCAGTGCAAAACATGCCCCTAATACGATAACCACCGCCAAACCAACGGACATATGCCAACGGTCAAAAAAGCTACTGCGTGATATGATCATCAGTGACAAAATAACAAATGGAAGAAATATTAAAACATCGACAATCCTTGAGCGTTGAACGATCAAATTAAGCTTCAACTTTTCCTCTGCGATCTCTTTAGGTACACCGTATAAGCGACAATACTTATCTGTCACCGTTTCTGACCAAATAACATGAGTATTAGATAATAACTTGACGAATCTTGCATATAATCGCGTTATGTCCACAACAAGAAAAACTAAAAATAAGTATAAAAATACACAAACCCTAATCGCATAACCACTAAGACTAGAACTAATCTCGCCATGAAAGGGAGTATAAGCGAAACCATTTATGCTCATAAATCCGTAAGAAATGACCATAAACAGAAACGTCATGACAGAAACTCTTGGCAACCATCTCTTACAACCCGCTAAGTTTAAATACTGACACATCAGCTCACTCACACTCAAGGTGGATAAGCGGTTGCCTTCTCCACCCCAGGTATCGATTAAAACCATATCTCTGAAGCGTACAGGACAAGACTTTACTGACTTTTTCAAATCGTATTTTTCAATAATTTCTTTTGTGTTAACTCTCATACACTTAAGCGTATACAAGATAAAGACTAGCGCTAAAAACGCCGCTGACATTCGTATTAATATTGCAAGCCATATACTTGTGCCGCTAAAAATCTCCTTATATTCGATACTGTCTTGTGCTTCAGATATAAACGCTACCGCTGCAACACTAAAAACAACCCCTACAACAATGCTCAATAAAACTCTTGATGCATGACTTGCCTGATAAAAAATCAACAATAAAAAGAATGCGAGCAATGCGCCGTAACGAAAAAAATCATCGGAGAATTCAAAATCATCTTTATTCATATAAAAGTAATCGGGAGAATAATCAACAGCTTGATCATTACCAATTTCAAATACCCTTGCTCTTATCACATTGCCGAATACATCAGATATATCAGATACATCAATTACATCAAACACATCAAATAAATCAGATATATCAAATACATCAGATACATCAGATACAAGACCAAAACTAACGTTACGTTCGCATTCATTACATTTGACTGGCAGTGAGTAATCAATGGCGGTTAATACAGATAGATAAAGAGATGTCTGGTAACTGTCCCTAAATGTTGTAATCTCATGTTGATTCTCGTCTTTTGGACTTAATCCAAAGCCCGACGCAACGACGAGGTTACGCGCCCATTTGTTTTCAGACTTATGCAGCATTCGAGAATCAAGATCGGTGGTGAAAAATACGACTTCTGGAAACCGCTCCCTTAATGCCTGTAACACTAATAACTTATCGTAAGTATCGCTACCAACGATACCGATCGCACGCACTTTTCCACCATCTGCAAGCGAAGCATTTAAGTTACTTATCTGATCACCAATATTTCTCAGGTAATCATACTGATTCTCACCTACCGGGCGTCGAATTTCTTTTCCATCACTTTTTTTGCTAGCCTTATTATTTTTACTCACTTCGGAACCGGTTGCCCCATCAATACCTCTTAAATAATTGTAGCTATGCAGCCAATTAACGTTTTTTACACCACTTTTATTTTTAATATTACGCCTGAAAAGATCATTAAAATTTCTTGAATAGGCAGTATCCCATTCTCCGATTAGAACGACATGATCCTGTTTTTTATTCCTATTAAATCTTATACCTTTAATATCCTTGCAGGTATCTAACCCCTTAAAATCACCGGCCAGAATATTCAGACATTTTTCATCTACTTCATCTTCATCATTTTCAACATATTTATATGGATTAATCCCACGTCGCAATAACTCGTTAAGCATGGCTTCAACCAATTCATCATCGCCAGGGATCGTTTTTATTATTTTCAACCAGTCTATGTCTGCATTATCATTTTTCTCGATATATTTCTTTATCCCTACGTCGTCCATCGTCGCTTTTGATGAATAAATCTTGATATCGTGATTTTCAAAGTCTGTAATTAGTGGGTGATTACAGTCTTTACGTTTTACTAAAACGACAGATTCGACGCTAACACAACTTATCGCATAAGCTTCTTCATACATTTTTATTAATGTAGTAGAACTTGCCGGTCCGATAACATCAAAGCTGTACTCTCTTTCATCTATATTATTTTTACGTAATTTTTCTGTAATTTTAGATCGCAAGCTGTTTAACATCTGCAATGGGTTGTTTTTCGCAAGCACACCATCATCCACCCAAAGCACAAGTGTCTTGCGCTCTATTACTTTTTTATCTTTTATTTCTTTATATACAAACCACTCATAAGGAATAATTGCTGGCCAATTACAGAACCCCCGGATTTCATTATCACCTTCCCTATTATCAATGCCTGTAGATTTATCTTTTATCTCAGCCGCACACAGACTGGTGAAATTCATAAACCCAATATGCTCTGCATCAGCAGGGATATACTTTGCTTTTGATAATGCAGAGACAACTGCATATCGGCTTCTTATGCGCGTCTCATTATCTTCAGCATAGTTCGCGCCAGGCACCATAACAGCCAGCATACGTAACTCAGCAGATGCGTCATTATCAATTCGACAACCTAATTCACTATATGAATGTGCTTTATTTTTAGCATCGAAGGTATCGCCCGGCGTTGTACAGACAATATGTTTTTCATCTTGATAGACAAAATCATTAGCCGATCGCGCACTATCCGATATTGAATTTACTGTTTCTAATTTCGAATCGAATGATTCTCTGTGTTTTTGAACGGCATCGAAAGGATCCTGCCATAAACGTGCCCTAACATCTTCAGCCGTTGACTGAATACCGGATGGTGGGTCTGGTCGAGTGGAATTAAACGGATTTTCACTATAAACGAATATGCCGAGCGCAACCAGTACCAGAGCGATGCCCGGTATAGGAAACTGACTATTTGATTTGTTTGCATCCATATAAGCAAATCAGAAAATTACTTTACTGAATCACTTTGTATGCAAAAACAACAACTGAACTAACATAATATCTTTTCCTTTTTCTTCTCATTTCTTACCTTTACACTCTCCTTGATACCCAGTGCCTTAGATAAGACTTAGTACATTACACCCGCTTACCAATTAATTGCAAATGATAAAACAATCATTTACCTTATATGAATATCTGATCAGCATGAATAAACCAGGGGTAAGAGTGGGCTTCCCCTTTAATTTCCACTACAGGTCATATGCCCAATAAAGACCAAAATGCGGCGTTTGCCCGATTCAACCTATTACCTCACGGCTTATATTGTTACCTGTCAATTTTAAGGAAATCATCATGAGCGCAATTAACTACAGTTATACATTACCTACCAAAATTATTCATATGGGACTCGCTATTTTCGGTATTGCCGCCTACCTCAGCGCAGAAGGTGCAGAACACAGCGATGCGGGTTTCGGTTACCTGCTGCATGCCTATCTGGGACTATCACTGATGGCATTCATCACTTTACGTGTTATCCGAGGTTATACCGGTTCAGCGAATATGCGTTTTTCCAGCTGGTCACCTTTGTCAAAACGCCAGTGGCTACTGGCCATTGACGATGTAAAAAGCCTGCTGCAATTTAAAACACCCGAGCGCGATATGCATGAAGGCCTTGCCGGGTTAACGCAAGCGTTTGGCCTGATGATCTTCGCCTGGATGGGCACAACGGGAACGGCACTTTATTTCATTAATGAAAGCAGTCATGGCGCACTTTATGAAATATTCGAAGAGGCACATGAAGTTGGTGAAAGTTTGATACCACTTTATTTACTACTGCATGTCGGTTCCGTAATCGTGCACTCATTTGCCGGTAACCCAATCTGGAAAAGAATGTGGCGTTTCACTAAATAGCATGCCGACAAATAATAGCCGGCATGAATTTAACAGGCTGATATAATCGTCTGTTATGAAAATACAGAATTATCTTTCTGCCGGCGTTCTTATCTCGGCAATAATATTTTTTGCTTACGATATTATTAGCGACTTGAGCGTCGGCAGTGATAGCTATTCACATATCATCATCGAGATCATTGTCTGCCTTGCCATCACCCTAATCCTGTTTCAGGAGTTAAAACGCGTCGCCTCGCTAAAAGATGCAGTACAGATCGAAAAGATAAAAACAGCGCGTTTATCAGGCGAGCTATTTAAGGTAATGAATAAACAGTTTGCCGACTGGGGACTGTCACCATCAGAACATGAAGTTGCCTTACTCCTGATCAAAGGTATGTCGATGAAAGAAATATCAGACCTGCGCCATGTTAAAGAAAAAACAGTCCGCCAACAGGCCACCCAGGTTTATGCTAAATCCGGATACACCGGACGCCATGAACTTGCGGCGCACTTCATTGAAGACTTAATGCTGGAATAGTCAGCATTTGGCTTCAGCGAGTAACCTATTAAAATAACGACTTTTTAAATTTCAGCAAAGGGTGAGACGTGGATATAGGCATTGTCGGCATAGGTCTAATGGGGCACGCATTCGTAGAGCGCTACCTGTCACAGGGTTTTACGGTCAGGATTTTTAATCGCAGTCCAGACCATATTGAAGGCCTGATCAAAGACGGCGTTATCGTTTGCTCCACAGCCGATGAACTGATCAGTCTGTCCAGCACCATTATTCTGATGCTCAGTGACGCAGAAGCTATTAACAGCCTCCTACATCTTGATGAGCAAAAAGACCTGAAGGGTAAAACCATCTTACAGATGGCGACTATCTCACCCACACAATCAAGAGAAATAGGCGAAGTCATATCATCTTGCGGTGGCCACTATCTGGAAGCCCCCGTACTCGGCAGTTTACCCGAAGCGAAAACAGGCACACTGATCATCATGGCAGGTGGATCGAAAGACGTGTTCGAGGATGTTCTACCAACTCTACAGGTATTAGGCACCGCGCCCCGCTACATCGGTGAAACAGGTTCAGCGGCTGCGCTCAAGCTGGCAATGAACCAGTTGATTGCTTCACTAACCGCCGGTTTTTCTCTCAGCCTGGGTTATGCAATCAAAAATGGTGTCGACACAAATCTGTTTATGGACACCGTGCGCGAAAGTGC
>CAJXZZ010000035.1 GCA_913065105.1 uncultured Gammaproteobacteria bacterium
GTCTAAAACCGGTACAGCGTCGCATCGTTTTTGCCATGTCTGAATTAGGTTTGAGCGCTTCGTCCAAGCATAAAAAATCTGCCCGTACCGTGGGTGATGTTTTAGGTAAATATCATCCGCATGGCGATAGCGCCTGTTATGAAGCTATGGTCTTGATGGCGCAACCATTTTCCTATCGTTATCCGCTGGTTGATGGTCAGGGTAACTGGGGCGCGCCGGATGATCCAAAATCGTTTGCCGCAATGCGTTATACCGAATCACGCCTGGCAGCTTATTCAGAAGTGTTACTCACAGAGTTGGGTCAGGGCACGGTTGACTGGAAACCAAACTTTGACGGCACCATGGAAGAGCCGGAATCTCTACCAGCCAGACTGCCTAATATCTTATTGAATGGCGGAACTGGCATTGCGGTGGGTATGGCAACCGATATTCCGCCGCATAATTTACGGGAAGTGGCCAGTGCTTGTGTGCGTCTGTTAGAAAGTCCGAAATCAACACTTGAAGAGCTTTGTGAACATATTAAAGGGCCAGACTTTCCGACGGATGCTGAAATTATCACTCCTAGAAATGACATTCTGGAAATCTATCAGACCGGCCGTGGTGGCATTCGGCAACGTGCCTGTTATGAAATGGAAGATGGTGATGTGATTATTACTGCGCTGCCATATCAGGTATCTGGTAACAAAATATTGGAACAGATTGCAGCACAGATGATCGCGAAGAAATTGCCTATGGTAGAAGATTTGCGTGATGAGTCAGATCACGAAAATCCAACCCGCCTGGTCATCATGCCCCGTTCCAACAGGGTGAATATCGAAGAGCTGATGGCGCATCTATTTGCCACCACCGATCTGGAACGCAGTTACCGTGTCAATATGAACATGATCGGCATCAATGGCCGGCCACAGGTTAAAGATCTGCGTTCACTGTTAGAAGAATGGTTGAAGTTCAGAACGGTGACCGTGCGTCGTCGTCTACAGTGGCGTCTGGATAAAGTTAACAGTCGATTGCACATATTAGACGCGCTGTTGATCGCGTTTTTAAATATCGATGAAGTGATCGCCATCATCCGTGAACACGATAAACCGAAACCGGTATTGATGGCACGCTTTGAGATCACTGATATTCAGGCGGAAGCTATCCTCGATTTGAAATTACGTAATTTAGCCAAGTTAGAAGAAATGAAAATTCGAGGTGAGCAGAATGAGCTTGCAGAAGAACGTGACTATCTAGCAAAAATACTGGCATCGGCAACACGTTTAAAAACATTGATCCGAAAAGAAATTATCGCTGATGCTGAAAAGTATGGTGATGATAGACGTTCACCCATCGTTGAACGTAGTGCGGCGCAGGCGTTAGATGCCACCGCTTTGATTTCCAGTGAAGCCATTACCGTGGTGTTATCCAGCAAGGGTTGGGTACGTTCCGCTAAAGGTCATGAAGTCGATGCGGAAAAATTAAATTATAAAGCAGGAGATGGTTATCAGGCTTCTGCCCTGGGTAAATCGAATCAGGTCGCGATATTTTTAGATTCCAGCGGCCGTGCTTATACTATGCCGGCGCATAAGCTGCCCTCGGCCAGAGGCCAGGGTGATCCGCTCAGCAGTTATTTCACGCCAACACCGGGTTCACATTTTATTGGTGTGATAATCGGTAATCCAGATGATCTTTATCTGTTAGCGAGTAACTTCGGTTACGGTTTTGTCGTGCGTTTGGGTGATATGCAGGCGAATGCTAAAAAAGGTAAAGCAGTACTGAATGTTGGTAAGCAGGCACTGGCATTACCACCGGTAAAAGTTGGCAGTGTGGCTACAGACCAGATCGCTGCCGTGAGCTCTGCGGGACATATGCTGCTTACCCCTGTTGAGCAACTGCCACAGATGGCGAAAGGTAAAGGTAACAAGATTATCAACATACCGTCAAAACTTTTAAAGTCCGGTGATGAAACAGTTGTCGCGATAACCGTTGTGCCTGAAAAAGGCAAGCTGGTAGTGCATTCCGGTAAAAAGTATAAAACCATGAAAACCTCTGATCTTGAGAGTTACGTCGGTGAAAGAGGGCGACGTGGTCTAAAACTATCGCAGGGTTATCGTGTGGTAGATAAACTTGCTGTGGAATAATAATTTTATTATTCCTTGAAAATAAAAATAGTGTCACCATTTTTAACCCTGATTTGACTGACTCTGATCTGTGGTTGAAAATTCTTTAGTATTCATTATTGTGAGAACTGGATGAAACGTATTGCATTGTTTTTGTTAACCAATTTGGCTGTCCTCGTCGTTTTGAGCATCGTGCTTAGTTTGTTGGGCATCGATTCGCTGCTGGCCGAAAATGGTGTCGACCTGGACCTGCAGGCACTGCTGGTCTTTTCTGCTGTTATCGGTATGACCGGATCATTTATTTCGCTTGCCATGTCCAAGTGGTCTGCTAAGCGCATGACCGGTGCTGAGGTTATTACCCAGCCTACAAATAAAACACAGCGATGGTTACTGGAAACGGTAGAGAGGCAGGCGTCGCAGGCCGGTATCAAAATGCCCGAAGTAGCCATTTATCAATCACCTGATGTAAATGCCTTTGCTACAGGCATGAGCCGTAATAACGCACTCGTCGCGGTGAGCTCAGGATTGATTGAACAGATGAAAATGGACGAAGCCGAAGCGGTGCTTGCACACGAGGTAAGTCATGTTGCGAATGGTGATATGGTGACGCTGGCATTAATTCAGGGTGTGGTGAACACTTTTGTTATTTTTGCCTCTCGTGTAGTCGGTCACATTGTTGATCGGGTGCTACTTAAAAACGAACGTGGTCATGGCATCGGGTTTTTTGTATCGTCGATGATCGCGCAGATTGTTTTTGGTATTCTGGCCAGTACAATCGTGATGTATTTCTCACGGCAAAGAGAGTTTAAAGCTGATGCGGGTGCGGCAGAGCTTGCTGGTAGTGAAAAAATGGTTGCTGCATTACAACGTTTGCAGGCGATACACCAACCGTCGCGCTTACCTGAGCAGATGGCTGCATTTGGTATTAATGGTGGCATGGCTGAAGGTTTTAAAAAGTTATTTTTAAGTCATCCGCCTCTGGAAGAACGGATTGCTGCACTAAGAGCTAGATAGTAAAGTATTTCTTCGTATCATCGCGGGAAACCAGCTTAACCAGACATCTCGGTAAAGTCATATTCCATGGTCGGTAATGGTTCTTGCAGGAAGTAGCCTTGAATGAAATTAACACCCATGCCCCACAATAGCGATAAGCTGCCTGCATCAGGTACCTGTTGTGCAATAGTAAATTTACCTAATTCTGCAGCCTGCTCGGCAATCTTTTTAATGGATTCCTGATTCTGTGGGTTTTCTGCCAGGTTCTCCATAAAGCTGCTTTCCATCCTGACGTAATCGGCATGAATATGATCAAGTAGCTGAAATGGATTAGTGCCAGAACCAAAGTCATCAAGAACAAAACCACATTTCAGTGCTTTAAGTTTATGCGATAAAACTTTTGTATTTTTCAAGTTGGTTACGGCAACTGTTTCCTTAACCTCAAAGTTTAAAGTATGTTCTGGGATCTGTTTTTCTTTTATTTGATAACTTAACCAGTCGATTAATGTTGCATCTTTAAGAGAGGAAGCGGATAGCTTGATAAAGAATCGTGTCTTTTTGCCGTCTTTTAGTCGGTTAGTGAACTCCTGAATTGTTTTATATAATACCCAGCGGTCTATTGCGATCGCCATTCCGATGCGTTCGGCTGCAGGCAGGAAATCCTGAGGCATAATAATCTCCTCACTGTCATCAGTTTCTAGTCTTACGAATACTTCATAACGTTCATCGGTATCGCCATGCAGACTTACGATGGGCTGGTAATGTAATAAAAATTTATCATTTTTAAGAGCGTCTGTAAGCTGTTCTTTAAACTTGGCATCGACTTCATGTTTTGTTAATTCCCCTTTCTCAGGGATGTAGGTATAAATCTGGTTTGCGCCATTTTTGGTTGCAGCTGCGAGCGCTTTTTCTGTACGTGCAAGTACGTCGTTATATTCAGGGGATTCGTTATCTATCAGTGCGATACCAATACAACATGTCGTGTTTATGTTGGTGTCGTTTATATTGGTCTCAAGCTGTGAGATTGTTTTTTGAAGTTCTGTCGCGTAGTTTTCGATATTGTCTTTGTTGTAATCCATGGCGATTACAGTAAAGCTGTCATGTGTATAACGTGATAGTACGTCATCATCTCGGATGGCACTGTTTAATGCTTTGGCCGCTTCGATGATATATTGGTCTGATTCTACGACGCCAACAGATTTTTTTATATTATCAAAGTTGTCGATATGTATTTCCAGTAACGCGGCAGTGTATTTACCTTTTTCACAATCATCGATGGTGGCTTCAAGTTTTTCAATGCTGTACTGGCGGTTAAATAGACCGGTTAACTGATCTTTTTGGCTGAGTAGTTTTAATTGCCGTTCCAGTTCTTCAGAGTTGACATCTTCTTTTCGAATAATGATCTGCACACAGGGCTCACCCTCAATTTGTGCTGCTGAAAATTCCATTTCACCACTGAATTCTTCACCGTCTGGTTTATGTAACTGGGTGTCGAGATTTTCAACACCCGTTTCATTTTTTGTATAGTTACGTAGAAACTCTTTAAATTCATCGCGACCTTCAGAGGCCACCATGTCGAGTATAGGCATACCTTCAAGATCATCAGACTCTTCGATACCAAACATCTCCAGGTAGGATCTGTTTGAATATACGTGCATGCCTTCATGTATATAGGCAATGGCATCACGTGAACTATCCAGTAATGAGGTGCAGCGCCGTTCAGTTTCTTTTAGTGCTTTTGATATCTTAGAAATTTGTTTTGCGCTGATAAATGACTGGTGTTCACGCGCAATGATTAATAATAGATGGTCGATATTGGAGAAGTTGGCGGCATCTACTGCCCCTGCGCGCATGGCGCTGATAGTATTCGGTTGTTCTTTTTTGTTGACTGAAATGACGCGGCAGCTTGCTGTTTTTTTATCTTTTTTCAGGCAGTCGACAGTTTGTTTAAGCGTTATAAGCTCCATGCCTTCAAAATAAATGACAATGTCAGGTGTTTGTGTGGCTATAGCTTCGAGCAGGTCTTCGTCATCCTCAACGCGTGTTGATCTGGCGGTATACCCAGTTGTTCTTAATTTACTGACGATTTTTTCTTCACTATCGAAAGAGTCATCAATAACAATTAAGTTAATTATTTTATCGTCCACTAAAGGTATCCAAAAAGTCTGAAATTGAAAATCTCAGGGGTGTCCCGGAGGAGTGTTTTATAAAGATGACCAAAGCTCGTCGAAATCATCTTTGTTTTTTGTTGCTTCTTCTTTTTTAACCTGTTTTCTGATGCGCTGATCTTCTACCGTATTTTTATAGGTGAATTGGGTGAATGATCCAGTATGTTCTTTAGTTTCACCTAAAGTTATATTGATTTTATGTTCTAGTATCTGAACGGCTAGTTTATCATTTGTTTTAAATGCGTGTGAAGGTAAAAGTGTACTTGGTGGTTGTTTCAATGCCTTTATTCCAGGCAGCATCAAACACTCAAAAGGGATTTCATTTGGACGGTTAACACGTTGCGCTGTGGCATTAACTACTTTTGGAGAGATTACCTGTACACCAATTTCGAGCCCGCTATCCGGTGTATATTGCATCCAGCGGATAACGCCAACGCGCCATTCAAAATCATTTTTTGTATCAAACTCCTGCAGGGCAATTAATTCACCAATCTGTGCTTTTGAGGTGTCGTCAGAGTTCCAGTGTAAACAATAACCACCCGCACTGATGTTGACTATTCCCCAATGAGAGTCAGCATTTGCCTGACGTGCTCGGAGTTGTTCCTCACTTTCAAGCTGCTGCTTTTTTGCAAAAGTATCGGTCAGTACGCGACCTTTAGATATATTGTCCCAGGCGTTAGTTTCTTCGTCAATAATCTCGGTGTGAGTCATGAATCCCTGTGAACGTCTTACATCATCTGTTGAGATTGTTTCCAGGGTGAAGCCAGGATCCTGTTTTGTTGACGCAGATGTGCGAACAAAGCCAGATCTGGCATCAATAGAACTTTCTTTTTTATGTGAATCGCGGATAGCTTTCGAAACTTTGCTCAGGCCGATAGCTACATTGATATTGCCTTGTCTATCGGCTCTCGAGAATCGACGTTTTGGGCTTTCACCCCAGGAGTTGACAAGAGCATGAAGCGTTTCAATCGGGATAGCATCACCTATTGCAAGTTTTTGTTTTTGTTTGCTTTGCTCCTGTATTAAGCCGTTTACATGAGCAACTAACTTATCTGTATTTAATGTCCTAATAGTAACGTCTTCGGCAAGATCTTTTTCGCTTAGGTAGTTAGGGGCTTTATCTTCGTGTATTCTCATGCAGAATATATGATCGATCATGTTTTTTGATGCGTCACGACTGATACTTGCATATTTTGACCAGTCAAATAGTTCATTAAATACACGTTCACTGTCACGCTGTCTTAAAGCGATAGGGCGAGCAAGCGTGAATAATAAAATTTGTTTGTAACTGTTTTCTATGGTCGATTGATTCAGCTTTTTTTCACCACCAAATATAACTATTTCAGTAAGGTCTCGGCTTTCGGCAAAGACATATAGTTGGTGTGCGTCATTCCACAGGTTTTTGGGGCAGGGTTCATATACTTCACAGGAGCGTAATAACATTTCCGATAGATAATTAATAGCGCGACATATGGCGGTGCTCAGTGTTTTATCATCGATCTTGGTGTCGATATTATTGGCTGCTTCAGAAGCAATTATTTCGTAACCATAAATTAATTCCTGCAATAATGACTGGTTTAGGTTGACGATCTTTTGACTTTTCTCTGGCAGTGGCAAGGTGCGATTTATAAAATATTTCTTAAGGTTATTAAAAATATCGCGTGTCAGAATGCGTAGCATCTCCAGATTTTCCAGGCGATGTTTGTTTGACATGGACTGTCTATTCAAGTCGCGCAAGATGAGAAAGGTCTGCTTGGTCAATTCACCCATATTTGAATTGGGCAAGGCGGATATCACCTTCTTTAATTTTCGAGGATGACTGGGGATCGCATCAGCTGATGGTGCTTTTTGTTCTGGTATATTTATTTTCATTGTTATTTGCTACTTTCTGTTACTACCTAAGATGTTTGTCTGACTATAAAAAACAACAGCTTGGCGTTTTGTTTATGATTATTCCACCGATGAACCTAATTGTAGCTTAGATGCGAAAAATTGCAGTTTTTGCTTTATTTCCAGTAATTTCCTGTACTAGTCTGGGAACCAGGTAACCAGGCAGTTGCGCTTCCATTTCTTTTTTTATTTTGAGCGCCTTTTTTTTGTCCACATCAAAATGCATCGCACCTTTGACAGGATCGAGTAAATGTAAATAATAAGGCAAAGTTTTACATTGAAATAATCGTTTGCTTAGCATGATCAATGCCTCTGAATTATCGTTTACCCCTTTGAGTAGTACGCTCTGATTTAACAGTGTGACGCCTGCCTGGTTTAGCAGGTGTAGTTTTGTGTATTCATCTTTTTGCAGTTCATTGACATGATTTGCGTGAATCACCATTACTACCTGAAATCTTGAAGACTGTAATAAATCCAGTAGTCCCTGATTGATGCGATTGGGTAAAACCACAGGCAGGCGTGTATGAATTCGAAGTGTTTGAATATGGTTGATGGTTTCCAGTGTCGAGATTAGTCTGCCTAATTTCTTGTTATCAAGAACCAAAGGGTCACCACCACTGAGGATTATCTCCTCGATTTCACCGTGTCGGTTTAAATAATCCAGTACGTCATCTAATGCCTTATTGGTGCATGAGGATTGTTGATAGGGATAAGAACGACGAAAGCAGTATCGACAATGGATGGCGCATGCCCCGGTGCTGATAAGTAAGGCGCGTCCATGATACTTATGTAACAAACCCTGTGATGCGAGCGCAGCAATATCGCCAACGGGATCAGTTACCCCGCCGTATTGTGTTTCTATATGGTTTTCTTTGTTTAAGGGCAAGACTTGCTGCAACAAGGGGTCGTTGATATTTCCGGTTTGTATTTTGTTGATGTAGCTGTCAGTGACCAGGCATTTGAAATCAGGCTGGAGGTCGGTTGTTTTAACGTGCTGGCCAAGGTTAAGTTGTTCTAGCAGGCTGGATACTGATCTTGTGGCATTCGCCAGTTCCTTTTTCCATAGTGATTCTGACTCGTCGGCCGGTTTTTCAGATTTAGCTGGTTTTTGAAATAATTCAACAGGTCGTGACATTTTGGAGTGTTATGTTTAAGTTTAAGAGCAATTCAGGTTAATATTGCGTCAAAATTAATTTAGCGCATAAAGGCGAAAGTTTAACATGGCAACTTACAGTACAAATCAGTTTAAAAATGGCTTGAAGATTATTTTGGATAACGATCCATGCTCTATTACAGAGAATATTGTGGTGAAGCCGGGTAAAGGCCAGGCGTTTAATCGCGTGAAGATGAAAAATCTGAAAACCGGACGTGTATTGGAGCGGACTTTTAAATCAACAGAATCTGTTGAAGCGGCAGATGTCGATGAGATGAATGTGGAATATCTCTACACTGACGGTGAGTACTGGCATTTTATGGAACCGACAAGTTTCGAGCAGTATGCGGCTGATGAGATTGCAGTTGGTGATACCGCAAAATGGATAAAAGGTCAGGAAGTGTGTGTCATGATTTTATGGAACGGCTCACCAATATCCATCACCCCGCCTAATTTTGTTGAACTGGCAGTGGCGCAGACTGACCCAGGCTTAAAAGGTGATACCGCGCAGGGTACGACGAAACCCGCCACGCTAGAGACGGGCAGTGAAGTTAAAGTGCCACTGTTTGTTGATGAGGGAGATATCTTGAAAATTGATACGCGTACTGGAGAGTATGTGTCACGTGCCTGATGAATGACGAAGATTGGCGTTCGAACGCCCGGCATGAAATGCTGCTGGAAAGAGCTCTGTTGTTGAAAAACATCAGGGCTTTTTTTGATGTTAGGGGTGTTGTCGAAGTTGAAACACCTCTGTTATCCCATCATTCGACCACTGATCCGCACCTTGATAGTTTGTCGACCAGCTTCCGTGATGAGACCTGTTATTTAAATACCTCGCCAGAATATGCGATGAAGCGTTTGTTAGCCGGTTGGCAGCAGCCGATCTATCAGATCTGTAAGGCTTTTAGAGATGACGAGCTAGGGCCAAATCATAATCCCGAATTCAGTATGCTTGAATGGTATCGACCAGGTTACAGCATGGAGCAATTGATGGATGAGCTGGCTGAGCTGGTCAAAACAGTATGCCAGGGTTCGCAATCCTCTTTGTTAAATAGCGCTAGCCATAAAAATCCTGTGTTCGAACGTTTGAGTTATCAGCAGGCTTTTGAGAGGTTTGCCGGTCTTAATCCGCATAAAACAAGTTCAGCGCAGTGTTATCAAATAGCCAAAGCAAATGCAGTTGAAATTCCTCAGGGATTAAGCGTTGATGATGAGGTCGATGACTGGCTGGACTGGCTGCTCACACAACTGGTATTGCCGGCGTTTGAAAAAGGAGGCTTTACGTTTTTGTATGATTACCCAAAGTCACAGTGTGCGCTGGCAAAAATTGGATTAAACGACACTGCTGTTGGGCCGCCCGTTCTCGTCGCTAAACGATTCGAATTATTTTTTGGAGAAATAGAATTGGCAAACGGTTTTCACGAATTAAGCGATGCGAAAGAGCAACTGCAACGATTTGAGGCTGAAAATCAATCAAGAGAACAGGCTGGTAAAGAACTTGGATGTATTGATAATAACTTTATCGCCGCATTAAGCAGTGGCTTACCTGATTGTTCGGGTGTGGCAATGGGGCTGGATCGTTTATTGATGGTGTTGGCTGATGCTAAATATATCGATCAAGTACTGGCTTTTTCGTGGTCCCGCGCCTAGGTCAAACATGACTATATCTGGAATGCGTACAGTAATTGTAAAAAACGAATAGCCTTAGTTGCTTCCATAAACGAATAGCCATAGTTCCTGCCACATATTGTGAGGTATTTTTTGTTTTGTTTAGTTACAAAGTAACGATAAGTTAGCGAAAAACCTTGCAATTTTTAATGTCACAAGGCATCCTCTACGGTCTAAGAGTGCCATCTCCTGTATGGGTGCGCGTTACTCGTAAATTTGTGTAAATGAACATGAAGGTAGCTTTAAGCATGTCAAGAATTAGTCGAATTAAACTCCCCTTATATCTCTCGCTGACTATCCTTACCGGGTGGTCTGCACACGTGCAAGCAGATACTGTTATTACGGTTGGTGTGGCGCCACATGGTGGTTATGTCATTTTAGGTGGCAGCGTAATACCTCTTAAAGAGGTTACTCTTGCTGCACAGATGCCAGGTCGTATTGTTAGTATTGCTGGTGAAGAAGGTGATGAGTTTGCTGCTGGGGCTGAGCTGGTAAGCATAAACGATGACGATCTGCAGGCGAAAAAATCAGCGGCCGAAGCGCAGTTAGCGTCCGCGCAAAATGCGATGCAAAATGCACAGGTTCAGTATAACCGCGAACTGTGGAATCCTCGTGTTTATAATCCACGGCCAATGGCGGGCATGGGAATGCCTTCCATGTTTGATGGCTTTTTCAATAATATGGATGATATGCCTGGCAGCAGTACTGGAAATAAAAGTATTGAGCGACATGCCGATCTGGTCACCCAGGGTACGCAGGTAGCGACAGCACGATCTCATGTCACCGAAGCTGAATCAGGTTTGCGTGCCATCGATGCAAAGCTGCGCGATAGTAAAGCGATTGCACCATTTGACGGTATCATCATGAGTAAGATGGTTGAGATCGGTGATACCGTCCAGCCAGGGCAGCCATTGATCGTCTTTTCCTATTCAAGATTTTTACGCTTACAGGCAGAGGTGCCGGCGCGTTTAATGCCAGGCCTGAAAAAAGGTATGGTTGTTCCTGCAAGACTGGATGTTGGTAACACGCAGATAAACGCACGCGTTGCTCAGATTTCACCGGTTGCTGATAGCAAGCAACATACGGTTACTGTCAAGTTTGATCTGCCCGAAGGCGTTCCTGGTGGTCCAGGCATGTATGCAGAAGTTATGATTCCTGACGTGAGCTCTCCAACGCGTGCACTGCCGGTAATACCTTTGTTAGCCATTCGTAAAAAAGGTAGTTTGCCATCAGTGCAGGTTCTGGATGATGAAAACAAGCCGAAAATGCGCTTAGTTCGTATCGGCGAAGTGATTGATGAAAATACGGTAACGATTTTATCGGGTCTTAAACCAGGTGAGCGTATCCTGGTGCGTGACCGCAATAATTAAGCATTACGGAAGATCATCCACTCGCGAAGGTGAGCAAGGGATATTGAGAGGTGTTCGTAGAGATATTGCGAATAAGTTTGAACTGTTAAGAAACAATAGTAGTCCTCATGGCAGATAATAAAGAAAATAATCAGCTGGAAACAGCAAAGCACAACCTGGGTCTAGCAGGCTGGACCGCAAAAGCGTTTATTAACTCACCGATAACACCGATGTTGATCGTCATTTTTATTATGATGGGATTAACCGGTATCGCGTTCACGCCACGCCAGGAAGATCCGCAAATTTCCGTGCCGATGGCAGATATTTTTGTTCAATATCCGGGGGCTTCAGCCGAGCAGGTTGCTGCGCTGGCGGCTAAACCGCTAGAACGGATCATGAGTGAAATAGTGGGTGTTAAACACGTCTATGCTGCGGCGCAGCGTGATTCAGCCCTTGTTACTGTTGAATTTGAAGTCGGCGAGGAAATGGAGAACTCACTGACAAAAGTTTATAGTAAGCTCAATTCTAATCTTGATGTGATGCCACCCGGTATTACTAACTACATCGTTAAGCCAAAAGCTGTCGATGATGTGCCAGGTCTGACGTTAACCTTATGGTCTAACCAGGTGGATGATGCATCATTGCGTCTGATCGCATTAGACACGCTACAAAAACTCAGTGAAGTACCAAATTCGAATCAGGGTTTTGTTGTCAGTGGCCGTAATGAAGAATTACGTGTAGAGGTGCTGCCTGAAAAACTCGCTGGTTATAGCATTTCGTTACCGCAAATCGCGCAGGTGATCCAGCAGGCTAACAGTGAAAAATCTGTTGGCGATATTGAAGCCTGGGATAAAAGTTTTAAGGTATATACGGGTTCATTCCTGCAATCCGCGCAGGATGTTGAAAGTATTGTTGTTGGTATAAGTAACGGTATCCCCGTTTATATTCGTGATGTAGCCAATGTTTTGCATGGACCATCCGATGTTCATAGCATGGTCAATCATTACACCGGTCCTGCGAGTGCAGAAAGCGAAATAGCGGATGGCGCCCCAGCGGTAACTATCGCTATCGCCAAGAAAAAAGGTTCAAATGGTGTCTCTGTTAACAATGCTATTCTTAAAAGACTAGAAGATCTTAAAGGCGAAATTATTCCCGATAACGTGAATGTTTACATCTCGCGTAACTACGGTGAAACAGCCAATGACAAGGTAAATGAATTAATTTTTAAGCTGTTTGTTGCTACCGGCATCGTGACTTTGCTGGTATTATTTTCACTTGGTTGGCGGCCGGCATTGGTCGTATTAATTGTTATTCCGATTGTCATCTTGTTTACCGTTTTCAGTGCCATGGTGCTGGGATTAACTATTGACCGGGTAAGTCTGTTCGCGCTGATCTTCTCCATTGGTATTCTTGTTGATGACGCTATCGTAGTCATAGAAAACATTTACCGTCACTGGTTGATGAAAGAAGACATGAGCGAAGAAGTGTCAGTGGAAGCGGTTCGCGAAGTTGGTAACCCTACTATCCTGGCAACATTTACCGTTATTGCAGCGCTGATGCCAATGGGTGTGGTGCGCGGCATGATGGGACCATATATGGCACCGATTCCAGTATTAGGTTCGGTTGCAATGTTGTTCTCTTTATTTGCAGCATTTGCGTTTACGCCATGGTTAGCAAACAAGATAAAGCCGTCTATGGAAACCTTGAAGCGTGCAGCTGAGAAAGAGCATAGTGGTAACGAACGTATTGGCCGTTTTTTCCGTAACTCAATCACCCCGTTACTGGAAAACAGTACTTTGGGTTATGGCTTTTTAGCCTCATTATTTGTGGTTTTCTTTGCCTGTTGTGTGATGTTTTACACCACCGCAGTTTCAGTGAAAATGCTGCCACTGGATAACAAATCTGAATTTAATATTGTTATTAATTTTCCAGAAGGCACCTCGTTAATCGATACTGCCAATCTTACTGTCACTTTAGCCGAAGAAGCAAAACGTTTTGAAGACGTAGTGTCTTTGCAGACCTATGTTGGCACGGCATCACCGTACAATTTTAATGGACTGGTTCGTCATTATTATTTGAGAAGCAAGCCATGGCAGGCGGATATTCAAGTCGTATTGACGCATAAATCAACCCGTAAAATCACCAGTCATGAAATAGCTGAAGCTATGCGTGACGTGATGACGCCAATTGCTAAACAGGCTGGCGCAAGAATTCAGGTGGTTGAAATGCCGCCGGGTCCACCGGTGTTGCAATCTGTGGTTGCAGAAATTTATGGCCCAGATCCACAGACAAGACAAAAATTTGCGCGTGATATGACGGAGATGTTTGAGGCGGCTGAAAGTATCACGGACGTTGATAATTATTTACAGGAACCTTATGAAATCTGGCGTTTCGAAGCCGACAGAGATAAAGCCTTACGTAAAGGAATTAGTATTGATACCATCAATATGACACTCGAGATGGCGATGGGTGGTTTTGTCGTAGGTGATCTGAAGCGTGGATCAGTGGTTGACCCTACCTATATTGTCTTACAGGTGCCGATGTCTGTGCGCTCCGAGTTTTCACGTCTAGGCACAATCCCGATACAATCACCGGATGGTTCGATGTTGCCGTTGTCCGAGCTGGGTCGTTTTGTAAGGGATGTGGAAGAAGATGTTATTTTTCATAAAGATTTGCGTGATGTGGAATTTGTTACTGGTGAAAATGCTGGGAAATTGGCAGCGCCTATCTATGGCATGTTCCAGGTCGATGACATGTTAGATGACTATGTGTCGCCCGACGGTGTTGAAGTTGCGCACGGTTTCTTAGCGGGTGGTTATTTCGGTCCTCCGGCCAGTAGTAGTGTGAGCGGTTTCGAATGGACCGGTGAGTGGACGGTTACTTATGAAACTTTCCGCGATATGGGCGGCGCTTTTATACTGGCCATGGTACTGATTTATATGTTGGTGGTCATCGAGTTTAAAAACTTCATTTTCCCTTCCATTATCATGGCACCGATTCCATTAACACTGGTTGGTATTATTCCAGGCCATTGGCTGTTTGGTGCAGAATTTACAGCGACATCAATGATTGGCTGGATTGCGCTGGCCGGGATTATTGTACGTAACTCAATTTTGCTCGTCGATTTTACCAAACATGAGGTTGAACGTGGTGTGCACGTGACAGATGCTGTGATTAATGCCTGTCAGGCACGTACACGTCCGATTGTAATTACCGCGTTGGCACTGGTGGGTGGTTCCAGTGTGATATTGAGTGATCCGATCTTTGAAGGTATGGCTATTTCGTTATTATTTGGCGTGGTCGTATCAACGGTGCTGACTTTGTTCGTTATTCCATTAGGCTGTATTACCGCGAAAAATGCGTTTCCTGGTATGTGTGCAATTGCTTCGGATGATGTCGCTGCTGGGCCCGTTGTCGAAGAATATAAAACCCCGCTATGGATGCGCATCTACAGTTTAATCGTAGGCATCGTTGGCTGGATTTTTGTTATTGCGCAAATGATCTTCAATATAAGCCGAATGCTGTTTGCTATGGTAATGGCTAAGTTTGCTGCTAAGTCGACGCTTTCAACGCCACCACCATCAGCGCCACCACCATCTGCTCCTCCACCGATGGCGCCTGTAGTACCTCCGGTCACACCGGCACCGGCTTCTACTGCAAATGAAGTACCTGCTGAGAAGGTAGCTAAAAAGACAATGGTTAAAAAAGCTGTTGTTAAAAAAGAAACCGCCGCTAAAAATCCAGCAGTGACTACAAAAGAGGTCCCTGAAAAAACAGCCGTAGTTACAAAAGATATTGCAATCAAAAAAGTTTCAGCTAAAAAAGTTGCAGCTAAAAAAGTAATCACTAAAAAAGTTGCTAAGAAAAAAGCCACTGCTAAAAAAACGGCAGTTAAAAAAGTAGCGATTAAAAAAATAGCGGTTAAAAAAGTACCTTCTAAAAAATTGCCTCCTAGTGGTCGTCGGGGTATTCGATTAAAAGATGACAGTAGTAGTTGATGAGAGACTATTGATGTTAAAAGCGAGTGTGTTTATTTTTTTATTAGCGCAATCGATGCTCTTACAGGCGGAATCGACAGACACTGCTGGTTTAGCACCTGTTGTAGTAGATAGGCCTGCACTTGTAGACGAGCAGCAGAAATATCAGCATCATGTTTTTCCAGGGTGGCCTGAGCGTAGCCAGTCAAAAAAAGAAATTATTCCGCCACCTCCGCCTGGTCCTTACATGTCAAGCGCATTGAGCGATTTTTCTGTTGAAGGTCGAACATTTGGTCGTGATTTGAATAAGCCTGCAGCATTTGATCCATCAAAGGTCTCAATGGATACGTTCAGTCCCGATCGAACCTGGCCTGAGAGTCAGAAACACAATCGTAATAATAGCGCTACCAATCGCTGGATGCCTGAGAGTGGTTATCGCTACGTGAAACCTCAACAAGAAAAAAAATACTCACAGCTAATGAACAAAATGCCATCAATGGGTTTAAGTCATGGAGCAGCAAACCCCGTGAGGCCATATTTTATCCCGCCTAATTATGTTTCAGGATACAATAAGCCAGTGAATCGAGCGCCCTATCCACGGGTCGGTAATTAGAAGTGTTTATCTAAACCTGTTGAAGTTCTGGTATGTATATAAGCAAAGTAGTGTGCAATTTGATGAAAATCATTACTAAGCATGTGATTGTTTTTTTTAGGATATGTTAAATGCACCACCGCATAATCTGTATCAATGTTATATCAGGCTGTATTATTAGTTTGCTTACGGTTATTGCTACAACTGCAATAGCCGATGCTGGTGGTTATCAGCAATCACCTCAATATGCGCCGCCAGCGATGACAAATCAGTACGATAGCAGGCGACCGGCTAATGTTCAGGTGAATCCGTGGCAGCTTCCGCAAGAGCCAGTTGGCACGCCTGGGTTTGAACAATTACCGAAATACCAACGTCGGCCAGATCAGAATGATCAACAAGCTGGACAATACCAGAGCAAGCACAATCAAATGGGACGGTTTGTGACTCCAGAGATTCTTGAGTCGCTTAAACACCAGCAAACACGAACACAAATTATGCCTGGCAATACGCAAAGATATCGACGTTTGCCGCAACAGTCTATGCCGTATCAGCCGGCACCAGGAGTTTATGGTGCGCCATCATATGGAATGGGTAACCCCAATCCGTTGTATGATGCTCCAGCGGTGTCGCCATGGGGAAATGGTGCTGATGTTTTGTATCGTGGTCAGTCGATGCCTGATTCAGCTCCAGGTTCATTTCCATGGGTTCCAAATGAGGCGGTGGGTGGTCTTCCGCCTATGTATGTTCCGTCGTTTGGTGAATCAGGTAACACGGATGTGCAGAATCCAGATAATGTGTTTAACCCGTTTAATTTTATGCCAAACAAAAACGTAAGATAGCGATGGTTTCATTATGGATTCTGTGAATTAACAGGCGTATAGTGTGAGGTTAGACGCTGTAAAGTAGATAACTGAGCGGTAATCAGGTGTTGAGTTGTTCCCTCGATTCAATGCTGTATTAAATGAGGGTAGTAACGAGGTGACATGATGAAATCAATGATTAAAATTGCTGTATTAACATCTGCTTTAGGTTTTAGCGTATCGGCTAATGCTGGATGGGGTGGTCCCTGGGACAACAACAATAATAATAGTGGCTGGGGAAATAATAACAGTAACATGAATAACAACTGGGATAACAGGGGCTCTGGCGATGGCTCTGGTTATGGTGACGGTTCTGGTGATGTCGATGGTAGTTTTAACTTTGGTATGAGCGGTAAAGGCCGTGGTAATGCCAATAATTCATATTATGGAAATAATAACTGGGATAACAATAACCGTTGGAACAATAATAACGGTATGTACAACGGTTATAACGGTGGTCAGTATGGCGGTCGTCCATATTATGGTCCAGGCCCATATGGTCAGCAGCCTCAACAAGGTTATGGTCCAGGTCCATACGGTCAGCCACCAGCTGCACCTCAAGCACCAGCCCAGTAATTGTTTTAGAATTGAGCGGTGCCAGATTGGCACCGCTTTTTTTATTTTATTGATATGAAAACCCTACTTACTTTTTTTTTACTATTTTATTCAACATACTCAACGTTGTTACATGCGGCGTCATTTACTGCAGATGCTGTTCAAATTCGCGGTGAAAGTGTCAGCCATGCAAAGATGTACTGGTTAGATGGTAATGTACGATTTGAATATACTGAAGATGGTGTGCCAATGGCGCAAATATTCGATAATAAAAACAATAAGATTATCTGGCTGGATAGTGAGAATAAATATTATCTGGAAAGGGAAATGCCAGAATCTGAGAGAGTTAATACAGGCAAAAAAAGTAATAAAAATAATGATCCCTGTAAGCAATTTGTTGGCGCTGAATGTGTTTTCCTAAAGAAAACAACGATGAATGGCAGAGAAGCAGAAAAATGGTTGATCACACTGACTACTAATGGTCAGGATTTTCATGTGTTTCAGTGGATAGACACTAGCTACAAAAATATTTTGAGACAGGAAAACTCTGATGGAACAGGGTTAAGCGTTGAGATCAAAGAAGATCAGGAAATGAATGGTCGTAAGGTTAGAAAACTTACCATGCTTGCTTTCACTTCCTCTGGCGAGGAAAAGCAGGGCACGCAATGGTATGACAACGAACTGGATATTGTCGTTAAACAAGAATATCAAAATGACGTTGTTGATGAATTACGAAATATTACGATAGACAAGGTAAGTAAAAAATTATTTTCAGTGCCTAAAGATTATGCTTTATTTGATACCTCGCTGAAAACTGCGCAGCAACAGAAAGTTGACGTGATACTAGATAAGAATTAAATTGATTGGTTACTTGATATTAGTCATAAAATATTGATATTAATAGGTTTAATATCACACAATAAATTGGATAATTGTTTATGTTAACAGTCGTTGGAAACCTGAAAGGTGGTACTGGTAAAAGCACAGTTGCGTTTAATTTGGCAGTCTGGCTCGCGTACGACAAAGCTGGTGTGATGGCCTTTGACCTTGATCCACAATGTACCCTTGTAGATGTTTGTGAAGTTCGAGAAGAAGATGGTTTTGAACCTATTTTCAAGGTTTCTACAGATTTGACTGAACTTGAAACAATGGCGCTAGATAAAAAGTGCAAACACCCCATCATTGTTGATATGAGTGCGAGTAACATGCCCGCTATGGAGAAAGCGATTTCTATAGCAGACAGGATACTTATCCCGGTTCAGCCGAGTCAGGCTGATATCTGGTCAACACAGCGTTTTTTGAAAATTGTTAATAATTGCCTGGATAAAAAGAAAAAAACTGAAGTTTTAGGATTTATTAATCGTGCCGATACTCACGTAGGTGTGCGAGAAACAGATGAGGCAGAGCAGGCATTGCAGATGTTACAGGGTGTAAAAGCGATGGATATCCGCCTGTATCAACGTACTGCATATCGCCGATCATTTAGTGAAGGCCTTGGTGTATTTGAACTTGATCCGATGGGAAAAGCATCAAAAGAGATGAAGAAGCTGGCGGCCATGTTAGATTGATATTTAGTCGCTAATCGGTAAAAGAATAATGTTAATGAACAGGTTGCGGGTATAGAGGTTTATATGAAAATCATTCGTTGGTTGTTAAGTCATACTTTTCTTATCCTGATAATTGTCGCTGTGATTTATGGCTATATGTTCTGGGGTAATCTGGCAGGTGAGGATACGCCAGCAGGAAAAGCCCTTACATATTTATCAAATGAGTTTGTTGAAGTAGAAGAATTTATTGCAGCAGTTAAGGCAAAACAGGCACAGTTAACGGAAGACAAACCGTCAGCTTCTGTTGCTAAAGCAGAGCAGAATGAAGATATTGTATTAACAAATCATCAGAATGCTACTACTGTTAGCAATTCGCAATCTGCAATTGCGACGGTGGATAAAAGTAATGCATTGGATAAATTTATCCCCGCTGATGTTGCAAAACAGCTGGATAATGTAGATGAAAACGGTAAAGCGATTAATACCTCGCAAGATACCGTAAGATCACTCTGGATCACTGCAAGAAAGTCGTTTTATCAACGTAATTACGATTTGTCAGAACAAAGTTATCTACAGGTTATCGATAAAACAAAAGATAATTTTGATGCTTATGGTGAGCTAGGAAACGTTTACTTTAATCAGGGCAAAAATAAAAAAGCTGCATCTGCTTATTATGAAGCGGCAGCTATACTCGTTCGTAACGGTCAGGCAAATCGAGCGAAAAGTTTGATGGGTTTGTTGCGGCGTCTAGATGAATCTAAAGCGGATGAATTGGCGCGATTAATTGATTCAACAATATCTTAAATTTAGAGGTTTTTTATTATGTTTTATGCGTTACGTAATTTATTTGCATTAGTTGGATTTTTAGTGATTGTTATTGCTGTCTACGGAGCAGTTAAAATGGCACCAATGATGCAGGCATTTGATGCTTTTGATGAGAAAGCCGTAGATGTTTATAGTGAAATGATGGTTAAGGTTATTGAAACCGGTAATGCGGCAGAAGCAATGGTGTGGAAAGTTCCTGTGAGCGAAGATTTGACGGCCGACGATGTGGAAGAAACTATGCGGTTTGTCGCAAATGAACATAATATTAAAAATGTGGGTGAACTACCTTTATCCAGTCAAATAGAAGCTATGTCTGGCGGGCCATCACGTTACCTGAAAATTTACATGTTCTGTAATGCGCTTACAGCAGCGCAGATGCTCGAGCACAGTGATGCTTACTCCGCTTTTTTACCTTGTCGTGTAAGTCTGGTTGAAGATAAGGAAGGTAAGCTATGGTTATATTCATTAAATATGGATGCAATGATCTATGGTGGTAAACCATTACCGCCTGCCTTAAAAGAAGAAGCTGAAGGTGTTAAGGAAATTATTTTAGATATTATGAATCGGGGCGCTGAAGGCGACTTTTAAGATGGTAGATAAGAAAACAACAGATAAACAGTCGGAAGTGAACGCTCCTGTGGCAAAGAGCACGTCTGATGGTACCGCTGGAAAAAAGAAATCAACTGCAAAAGTTGCAGCCAGGCCGGCGACTAAACCTGTAGTTAAATCTGCAGCTACAAAAAATTCGAAAGAGGCACTTGCTACAATCGAGAAAGCGGGCGCCTCGAAAGACTCAGACATGAAATCGGCAGCTAAAAAGATATCAGCGGCAGATAAAAAGTTAGCTGACAATGCTATTAAGTCAAAAAAAGATGTCGAAGAATTAAAGACACGCGCACACGAAGCTAAACAGCGTGCGCAGCAAAAAATTCTTGAGAAGGCTTATGTCAGTGATAAACCGACTGATCCATTGGAGAGGTTAGCCAACACATTTGATAGCAGTGCACGCCGTTGGGAGATGGTGGTTTATCCGTCATTATTTGCTTTTGTCTTACTGGCTGGATATGGTTTCTTTCTGATTTATCGTTTGACGCATGATATAGCTATACTTTCACAATCTGTAACACACATGGCCGTGATCGTATCTGATGCTATGCCGCGAATGACAAAAGATTTAAACACTATGACAGGTAGTATCGATGATATGTCTACTGAAGTGACTTCTATGTCGGGTCAAATGAATAGCTTGACACCAATGAGTAAAAATATTCAGAGCATGACACACAATATCGGTAATATGAATCAATCTGTTTATGGCATGCAACGTGACATGCATGGTATGAACCGGACAGTTTCAAGTGGTCCGTTTGGTATGATGAATGACATGATGCCAATGAGTTCAAATACAAATGTTCCACCGCCTATGCAACCTGCGCAAACTTGGCCTTCATATAACCCGGTACCACGACAGATATATGCAGCGCCAAATAACAGACCGGTAGCGCAGGCGCCAGTGAAAAAAATTACGCCAAAAACGTTACCGCAAAAAAAAGTAGTGACGGAAGTGACAATGCCAGGCGCTAGTCCAGTGTCTATTAAAGAATAGTCAATGAGTGTCAACAGCAAGGATAATGGACCAAAATGTTAAATCGCCCGGATAAATCAATTCGAGAACGTTTAGCGAAACTGGAAGCTCATTTAAATAATGAAAATCCACTGTTAGTTGATGTGGTTTCACGATTTAAAAAGCTAGATACGGTCGCCTACAAAATGGGTTTACTGGATACCAGAGAATCCTACGCAACCAGTATTCCGTGGTGGCCATTAGTCTCGGTACTAGGGACGTTCTCTGCCGGTAAATCTTCTTTTATCAATAATTTTCTGGGCGATAAATTACAGCGTACGGGCAATCAGGCAGTTGATGATAAATTTACTGTTGTCACATACAGTAGCAGTAAAGAGAACCGTGTATTACCCGGCGTAGCATTGAATTCTGATCCACGTTTTCCGTTTTATCAGATGAGTGATGAAATTGAGAAAGTCGCCGATGGAGAGGGGCGACGCATCGATGCTTATCTGCAGATGAAAACATCACATTCAGATAAATTAAGCGGAAAGATCATTATTGATTCTCCCGGATTTGATGCTGATGAACAACGTAATGCGATATTGCGTTTAACAGATCACATCGTTGATCTATCGGATTTGGTACTGGTGTTTTTTGATGCCAGACATCCAGAACCCGGTGCGATGCAAGATACACTGGATCATCTGGTCGCAAACACGATTACGCGTAGCGATTCTGAAAAGTTCTTATATATCCTTAATCAGATAGATACCGCTGCACAAGAAGATAATCCGGAGGCAGTGGTAGCATCATGGCAGCGAGCGCTTGCTGCGAAAGGACTAACCGCGGGTCGTTTTTATTCTATTTATAATAGTGATGTTTCTGTACCTATTAAAGATGAAGCGGTGCGCCAACGTTTTGAGCATAAATGTGAGCAGGATAAGTCAGCTATTTTCGAACGTATACATCAGGTGGAAGTCGAACGTTCATATCGAATCGTTGGTGCGATACAGACTATTGCTGGTGACATCGAAAACCATGTGGTGCCTGTTGTTAAAGAGGCGATGTCTAAATGGCTAAAAATGGTTTTAATGCTGGATGCCATTGCTGTTGGGGTATTTGTTATTGTTTTATCGGTACTTGGGCAGTGGTTTGATTCGTGGGCGCTGTTTTCTTATGACTTCACCGATGCCAATATAGTGTCTTCAATAAAATTAGGCATAACTATATTTTGTTTTTCAGTGGTGCATTATACCTTTCGTTCTTTTTCAGCAAAAGTCGTTGCTAATAAAATAGTTTCAAAAATTGCTATTGATAAAAATCTGGCAGGAGAAAGTCGCGAAGGTAGAATTCAGGCTGGTAATATTAAAAGGGCATTCCTTAAAAATACACAGCCATTAAGAAGTATCTTTAGACCAATGCCGGTTGGTTGGTCGATGCGTTCTAAACGGTTATTAGCTGAGGTGACTGCTGAGGCATGCGAATTTATTCAGACCATGAATGATCGTTACACCAGGCCATCAGGTAATAATCCCGAACTGGATGAGACGGCTACAGCCCCGGCTGAAAATGCTGAGCCCCTGAAAGCAGTGAATTCAGAAAATAATTTATAAAAAGTATCTGTGTAGTTATGCGTAATACTGTGCCGCGCACGAAATTTTGTGTTTGCGGACTAGTCGGCTTTTGGCGTTGCCAAACATTGGCCAAGTTTTATTTCAGTCCCGGCAATCATTTTTTCATCAATGCGCATTTTATCAGTGGTTAATACGATAACCGTTGAGCCCAGGTTAAATCGACCCATTTCTTCGCCGCGTTTAATTACAATATTTTCACCATCGTAATCAAAACGTTTTATCTTTTTTGCTTTGCTGGTAATTAAACCGTGCCAGACTGTCTCTATGGCAGAAACATTAATAGCACCAACAAGAATCATTGCCATAGGCCCCTGCGCAGTTTCAAAATAACACACACAACGTTCATTGCGGGCAAATAATCGAGGGATATGATTAACCACAAATGTGGCGACACTGAACAGACGACCAGGAATATATTGCATGTGTTTAAGTGTGCCGGTGGCTGGCATGTGGATGCGGTGATAATCTCTTGGTGACAGGTACAGCGTTGCGAACTGCCCATCATTAAAAATTTTCTCCAGTTCTTTGTCGTTGCCAACCAGTTCCAGCAAACTGTAATCTTGACCTTTCGCCTGAAAAATGCGGCCATCTTCTATCGCCTGCGCCTGACTGACAGAACCATCAACCGGGCATAACCAGTTGTTTTCATCTTCATCAAATGGTCTGCATTCAGGTTTTAATGCACGAGTAAAAAATGCATTGAGCGATTCATAAGCGAACATATCCTCTTCGACGGCTTCATGCATTTTTACCGGGTTTAAACGGGTATAAATTCTGATGATTATATTTTTAGCCGGTGTCCAGCGGATGCGAGCACCTACAAACATTAACCAGCTGATCGCATGATGTGGAAGTATGTAAAAAAGTGAGGCGAGGAGCTTTTGTTTCATTGGATTTTCTTTTATCGATACTGCTGCCATCAGGCAGTGGCTAGAACTGTGCTTTTTTAACGTTTACCACAATCGTTTTGCTGGTATTGTTTTTTGTCGTAAATTTAATAGCTACTGTGTCGCCAGCCTTCAATTGTTTGCTTGGGTTGAACAACATCAGATGTGGGCCGCCACGTTTTAATTCAAGTTTGTTGTTTGCGGCAATGTTTAAACTATCATGACGAACCATTCTGGCCATGCCGTCCTGGTGTACGGTTTCATGAAACTCGATACTGCTGTAGGAGTCAGATTCTGCACGTACGATTTCAATGGCTTGAGAACCAGTGTTTGCTAACGTCATGTAAGCGACCATAACACGGCTAACGGGGGGGGCTTCTGATATCCATGCGTTTTCAACTGATAGACTTGCATCTTTTGCATAAACAGGTTTAAAAGAATATGCAAAAAGGCATAAGATGATTAGGAATAAGGGTTTAAGAGACTTGTATTTCATAACGGATATAATGCGGGCACTTGGTTGGGTATTCAAGGGTTGATTATAATCGTTTATAGTAAGGCATGGAAGCAGGTCATCGCTACAGAGTTTCTATACCAGGCGCTTTTGTGTCTGCATTACAAGGCGAAACGTTAACAGAATTTTAGACTTAACATAGAATGAAAACATGATAAACAAACGTGAAATTGCTCATGACCTGGTCACCCTGCGTGATTTGATCCGCTGGGGTACAAGTCAGTTTAACGCTGCCGAGCTCAGCTTTACTCAGGGTATGCCAACAGCTATTGATGAGGCGGCTTATCTATGCCTCAGCGCATTACACTTGCCGCCTGATTTCAGTGTGGAGTATTTTGACTGTGTGCTCACTATGGAGGAGCGTCTGCATGTGCTGGATCTGTTTCAGCAGCGTATCGACCATAAACCCTCCGCTTACATTACCAATGAATCCTGGTTTGCTGGTTTAAGTTTTTTTGTTGATGAGCGTGTGTTGATCCCGCGCTCACCTATCGCCGAGATGATCCAGCAACAGTTTTCTCCCTGGATATATCCCGATCAGGTACATAATATTCTTGATCTATGCACCGGCAGCGCTTGTATCGCTATTGCCTGTGCTTATGCGTTCGAAGATGCATGCATAGATGCCAGTGATATTTCGCCAGATGCATTAGCCGTGGCTGAGATAAATCGTCAAAATCATGCCCTGCAAGAGCGCGTAAATCTGATCGAGTCGAATCTATTCGATGCGCTAGCAGGTAAACGTTATGACATTATCGTGAGTAACCCACCGTATGTGAGTGAACAGGAAGTAAAACAGCTACCTGCCGAATTTGATTTTGAACCGGGTTCATTAGCACTGGCTGCGGGTGAGCAGGGTCTTGATCTTGTCTTGCCCTTGTTATTAAAGGCAAGAGAGCACCTGACCGATGAAGGTATCCTGGTCGTAGAAGTCGGTTATTCGCAGGCGGCTTTAGAGCAGGTTTTGCCTGAGGTGCCATTTTTCTGGATAGAGTTTGAGTTTGGTGGTGAAGGTGTGTTTTTATTAACTGCAAAACAGCTGGAGGCACATCAGGCTGATTTTGAGCGAGCGTTAAATACTTAATCTGTTAACACTTAATCCCGCAGTGCCTGAACCCGTGGTAATATTTGTTTACTATTCAATAATAAGTGAGGCTTGGGTACGGCGTAAGATATGCGTCGTCGCGAAGTCTCAAGAGATAAGTTGGTGATATGTCAGGAAATACGATAGGAAAACTGTTCAGCTTAACCACCGCAGGTGAATCCCACGGTGCGGGTTTGATTGGCATCATCGATGGTTGCCCGCCAGGCATAGAATTATGCGAAGAAGATTTGCAGCTGGACCTTGATCGCCGCAAACCGGGAACTTCACGCCACACCACGCAACGACGTGAAGAAGATAAAGTGAAAATATTTTCGGGTGTGTTTGAAGGAAAAACCACCGGTACCAGCATCGGTTTGATGATTGAAAATACCGATCAGCGTTCAAAAGACTACGGCAACATCATGGATCGTTTCCGTCCTGGTCATGCCGATTATACTTACCAGCAAAAATATGGCTGTCGTGATTATCGCGGTGGTGGTCGTTCATCAGCACGTGAAACCGCAATGCGAGTCGCCGGTGGCGGTATTGCCAAAAAATTTCTTAAAGACCGTTATGGCATAGAAATTTATGGCTTCATGTCACAGCTCGGTCCGATCGAAATGCCGATGCTGGATAAAAATGAAATAAACAACAATGCCTTTTTCTGTGGTGATGCTGGCAAAGTTGCTGAACTAGAAACTTATATGGATGCACTTCGAAAAGAAGGTAATTCAGTCGGTGGAAAAATAACGGTTGTCGCAGAAGGCGTTCCGCCGGGCCTGGGTGAGCCAGTATTTGATCGTCTGGATGCCGATATAGCGCATGCCATGATGGGAATTAATGCCGCCAAAGGTGTTGAGATAGGTGATGGTTTTGGCTGTATTGAAGCCAAAGGTACAGAGTTTCGTGATGAGATTACGCCGCAAGGCTTTAAGACTAATCATGCTGGTGGTGTGTTAGGTGGTATTTCTTCCGGCCAGAATATTATTGCCCATACTGCATTTAAACCGACTTCCAGTATTCGGCTTTCTGGTGACACAGTCGATGTAGAAGGTCATGCTACAGATGTCGTTACTCATGGTCGCCATGATCCCTGCGTAGCAATCCGTGCCACACCGATATGTGAAGCCATGCTGGCCATCGTATTATGTGATCACCTGTTACGCCAACGTGGCCAGAACATGGATGTGCATTCGCAGACACCCGTTATTCCATCGCACACCTAGAGAACTTTGCACGAAGTATCTTTTCCGTTATGGCTACGTTAATAATTATCTCAAAATGCTCATTTACTCGCAGTAAACTCCGCTTTTTACTTCGGGCTCCTGCCCTTCGCCCGTTGGGTCAGCTGAGCTGTTCAATTTGCTCCTGCAAATTAGTCGATAATTTTTGCTTTGCCTTAACGAAAAATCCACATCGTTCAAAGCTCTCTATATTCATTTAGTAGATGCTTAAATCAGGCGTACCTTACTGGCGACTCAGTGGGTTTTATTTCTTTTACTTTGCTTCGTTAGGTGTGCTGGTTCCATACTGGAGCCTGTATCTAAAATCCCTCGGTTATAACAGTTTTACTATCGGCGGTCTGGTCGCAATTTTGGCAGCCACCAAACTCGTCGCACCCTATATCTGGGGTTGGCTGGCTGATCATACCCGTCGTTCGATGTTAATCATCCGTGTGACCAGTGTGTTGGCGTTGCTCAGTTTTTTACTGGTATTTGTTAATCAGCAACTTTGGTGGCTCACCTTTGTTATGTTGTTATTCAGTTTTTTCTGGAATGCGACATTGCCGCAATTTGAAGCCATCACACTCAATCATCTTGGTGATGATACACATCATTACAGCATGATTCGATTGTGGGGTTCATTGGGTTTTATTGTTATTGCTGTGTTAGTCGGTGGTTTATTAGAGAGTGTTGAGGCCGATATTATTCCACTGATCGTTTTGATTACTTTTGTTCTTATTGTCTTAAGCAGTTTCACTGTACCGGAAAAATTGAATATCCCGCATGCAGATCATTCACCCATCTGGCATGTTATCAAACAACCTAAAGTACTGGCTTTCCTCGCGGTTTGTTTTTTGATGTTATGCAGTCACGGCCCGTATTACACTTTTTATACCATCTATCTGCAAGAGCAGGGTTATAGTTCGCGTATGATCGGTGTGCTCTGGGCAGTAGGTGTGCTCGCTGAAGTAGTTATCTTCTTGCTGATGCATCGTCTGTTACCAATCTTCGGTGCACGTAAATTACTTATTACTACTTTGTTACTGACTACACTTCGATGGTTGATCATCGGATTTTTTGTTACTGATTTATCGATGTTATTCCTTGCGCAACTCATTCATGCCTTCTCATTTGGTGTGTTTCATGCGGTTGGCATTTCCCTGGTGCATGAATATTTCACTGGTAGTCATCAGGGCAGAGGGCAGGCGCTGTACTCCAGTGTAAGTTTTGGAGCGGGTGTTGCTGTTGGCAGTCTGGTCAGTGGACTAGTCTGGGATCAGTGGGGTGCCGACGTGTTATTTATGTTTGCTGCATGTTGCACGATGTTGGCGCTAGGCATCGTGTGGAAATTTATTGACACACCTGCTTGAATCTTTAATAGCGTACTTATCCAAACCTTTTCAAAAATACTGTCAACCTAAATAGATTATTACAATTACTTATCCTGATCTTTGGTTTTTTGTTTTATCAGCAGTCGATAGCAGACGTGATTGGTTGGGATTCATTGGACCCTCAGCAGCAACAGTTGCTTAAAGCATTTGAAAATGAATGGGATCAACTTCCTGAACAGCGTAAAGTGCATAGACAAAAGATAAAAAATCATCGTATAGAAATAACACCTCAACCGTAATAAAGACGCTTTGATGAAACAAAGAGATTAAATTTTAAGGAGAAGGTTTTTGTGAACCTTTTAGTTGTAGTGGCTCAGCTGATCTGACAGAGTATAAATCAGTTCCGTACTATATCTTACAAATTAGCATGAAGGTGAAGGTCTCAGAATAATCATTAAGCTGACGCTTTGAGATTAAGAGTGGCATAGCAAAAACGGCCATGAGCGGACACCCAATACATTATCTACTAAAGTCTGCTTTCAATCATTAAGCGACATTGAGCGATTTTTTCGGACCATGGAAATCTGGTTGAAAACGGACATTCACTGTCACCCTACAAAATTATAAACGTGAATTTATATCAACCTGTTCTTTTGTTTTAGATGA
>CAJXZZ010000036.1 GCA_913065105.1 uncultured Gammaproteobacteria bacterium
TGTCGGGGGTTCGACTCCCTCAGCACCCACCATTTATAAATCATTCTACGGACCGGTAGTTCAGCTGGTTAGAATGCCGGCCTGTCACGCCGGAGGTCGCGGGTTCGAATCCCGTCCGGTCCGCCATTTATTTACCTATTTAGAATCTCATCTACTTTCAGCGCACTCATAAAGTGAAGTATGAGAAAGACGGGATCGAACGATTTTGAACATCCACGATTTATGCGGATGGCCCGTAGGGCGAGGGGCAGGAAGGCCCGAGTAATCCCGTCCGATCCGCCATATTTTTATTACAAAAAGGATGAGAACGCTGTTCGACAAACTTGTCAGGAACAAGTTTGAATGAACGGAACGAACCTTTGGTGAGGCGCATGGATGCGTCGAATAATCCCGTCCGGTCTGCCATTTATTTCAATATGTAAATTTTCGCCTTTGCTCCCGCCCGACACCTTCTCACGGTATAACAGGGATAATATCAATGATAAAAAACAACTTTTCTGAGTAGTATGTACTAGCATTGTAGGCATTCTGAGGTGAAACCTCTGTATCAGCCTGCGTAATTTACTTGAACAAAAGATAACTAGTTATCTATGAATAAATATTATCCATTATTATTTGCAGCCACTTTAACGGGCCTAACATTACCTGCAGTAGCCGGGACTTTTAGCTATTCATCTGTATCAGCAGAATACTCGAAATATTCGTCAGCAATCGATGGTTTTTCAGAAGATTTTCAAGGCAATGGGAAATCTTTAGATTTATCTATTGCCCTTAGACCAAATCTTGCAGTCACAGCGGGATACAGTAGTACGAGTGCCAACCTTTACTTGTCGGGAACAATGGCTGATGCTGATATTACTTCCACTTCGATAGGTCTCGTCGGTCATTTAGCTATTAACGATACTTCAGACTTTTTACTGGAAATGCGTTTTTTTAACGGTAAAGCTGACGTAGATGTAGATGGTACTTACTTTGGTACGGTAGACATAGATGGTGGTACAGCGGCAATAGGTATAAGGAAAATGCTATTTGACACGTTAGAAGTAAATGGCTTTATACAAAAAATATCAGTCGAAGATACATCCAGGGTCGGTATTCGTTTTGGTGCTGCCTATTATGTTGTTAAATCGGTATCCGTTGATTTTAGATTTTCGTTGGATAACGATAGTAATCTATTAGCTGTGGCTCTAACTAAATATTTTTAATAACACTACGACTAAATTACTTGTGTTTGCTGGATGAAACATTTCAAATCCCACCTGTATTGATCGCTATCGGAATGCGCCTTGCGCCAAATGTCCCCGCATTTTTATCAAACCTGCCCGCTAATGCAGTACCACAGTCGGGGCAGTGACCACCTTCACTTAAGCGATACTGGTTGATCTGATACCAGTCGCGCTCGATCAGCACGCTGTGGCATTCGGGGCAAAAAGTGGTATCGCCTTCTTTGTTATGCACATTACCGGTATAGACATAGTGCAGCCCCTGTTTCAGTGCGATGTCTCTTGCACGGATAAGTGTCGCCGGCGGTGTTGCGGGAACGTCCGGCATCTTATGGTCGGGATGAAACGCAGAAAAATGCAACGGTACGTCTGTTCCCAGTTCATTTTTAATCCATTTGCACATCGCGGTGAGTTCTTCATCAGAATCATTTTTACCCGGGATGAGCAGGGTGGTGATCTCAAACCAGACGTCGGTTTCGTGTCTGAGATAAATTAATGTATCCAGTACCGGTTGCAGATGTGACCCCGTGAGTTTGTAATAAAATTCGTCAGTGAACGCTTTCAGATCAACATTAGTGGCATCAATTTTTGCGAAAAAATCACGCCGTGCCTGTGCATGTATGTAACCGGCAGTAACCGCTACGGTTTTGATTCCGCGGGCATGGCAGGCATCTGCCGTATCCATCGCATATTCGGCGAAAATAACCGGGTCGTTATAGGTGAATGCAACGCTCTTGCAGCCATTTCTTTCTGCCGCAATGGCAATAGTTTCTGGTGATGCCTGATCCATCAGGCGATCCATGTCTCTAGATTTACTTATGTCCCAGTTCTGGCAGAATTTACACGCCAGGTTGCAACCAGCGGTGCCAAACGACAATACGCTGCTTCCGGGATAAAAATGATTAAGCGGCTTCTTCTCGATGGGATCGATACAGAATCCGGAAGAACGGCCATAAGTAGTGAGCACTATCTGATTCTCGTGTCGCATGCGCACAAAACAGGCACCACGTTGACCTTCTTTTAGTTTGCAGTCTCGCGGGCATAAATCGCACTGGATACGTCCATCGTCTATAACATGCCAATAGCGGCCGGGGTGATATGATTCTGTTGTCATAACGCCTGCTTCTTATAGTGTTCTGAAAGATCCTGTTCTCTCCATTTAGTGACCGTGTATCGGGAGAGTTTGACTTCGTCCGCCCAGAAATCAGGGCTCAATCCTGCCTTGTGTTTTAAGTGTGCAACAAATTCTGCAGTGTCCGGTAATTGCTGCCATACCTGGGGCAGGAAAGTACTGCGATAACTGCCGTATTCAAACACTACACCATCGATGCCCGGCCTCAATTGTGCCAGCGCTTCCTGTTCGTTTGAAAAATCGATCAACTGCGTCGCTGACAATAACGAAATTTCAATCTCTGTAAGATTCAGCTCTTTAGCTGTCAGTGGGGTAAAACGCGTATCTTGAAAAGCAGCCGCTCTGGCGTTGCTTTTCACATCTTCCAGCAGGGAGCGATGCGCTTCCAGCGTGCCGATGCAGCCGCGCAACTCCTGCTGCTGAGTCAGAGTGACAAAACAGGCCGCTTTGTCCTGAAGCCAGGCAGCATTTTCTGTCGCCTCAAGAGGTTGTCCCAATGCCTCTGATATAGAAGAACGGGCAATGGGCAGTAATATTTCGCCCTGATTAACTGACATGATCTATCTCCTCATCGAAACCGAATGAGGCATAACCGACAACACGGCTCCTGTCACCAGAGGTGTCTCCTGAATTGCCCAGATCAAGCAAATGCGGCTGCAGATGGTGCCGTTTAGCTGCCAGCAATAAACCGTTTACAGGCGTGCCACCACAGGCTTGTTCATGATTCAAAGGACCTCGCAGCTGCAGAATATTCTGCACGGTGTCTGCATCCATCGCTTGCGCTGTCTGATAAGGCAAAAAATGAGAAAGGTCAGAACTGATCACGATAAGTGTTTCCGGGCCGCCCCATAAAACTTCCAGTACTTCAGCGACTTCTTCCGGCGTTGCATCACCGACAGCAAGTGGCAGTAATTTGAAATCGCCCAGTACCGACTGCAGGAAGGGTAGCTGTACCTCCAGAGAATGTTCCTGGGCATGGGCCGCAGTACTGACAACAACCTGGCGCATATTTACGATAGCTTCTGCAGCGTTTTGATCGATCTCAATTTCACCTAACGGCGTCGCGAATGCGTCAACCCCGGGCAGTGCCAGGCCGCGTACAGGAACACGATGCACAGGACCCAGCAATACCACGCGTTTGATGATGTCGCGGGCAACGGCTAATCGGGCATAGGCTGCTGCAGCTATTGGCCCTGAATAGACGTAGCCAGCATGCGGGACGATAATCGCTTTTGGTGAAATCTGAATTTCACTAATGTTTAAGCGGGTGGCTTCCAGCATGGCATTCACATCGTTTGCCAATGATTGTCTGTGACTTTGGTAGAAGGCACCTGCTACCGCTGGTGGTCGAACTTGTTGCACGTAAACTCCCATAAAAATAATAAGTTAGGTCTTATATCTATTATTAGGGTTAGAAACTGAATATCAAGTTCAGTTTCTAGTTTAATTAATCCATGTGAAAATAACCTATCCTGCCATTGCGCCATCACAGTAGTACATAGCTGTTGTTATTTTTATTTAATATTTTTTGCAGCATACTTAGACAAGGCGTGAAATCACACTTTTATCTGGATTGTGCATTCAGGGAGTATTATTTTGGGATCCTTAACGAACTTTGTTAGCATAAAATACGATGACACTTTTTAATGTAACCACGGACCAATGAAAGATAATGTTCAACGTCGTAAAGTTTGAAAGCTGTATCTTAATACTGTTTCTTTTACTGGTTTCGCCTGTAGCCAATGCCTCAGCGTCGAATCAACCTGTCTGGTATGAAAAAGACGCGAATGATCAAACGCTCATCCATCTGTATTTTTTCTGGTCAAAAAAATGTCCGCATTGTCTCAAAGCCAGACCAGACATCGTTGAGATGGATAAAGACTATCCGTGGTTAAAATTACACTCACTTGAACTGGTCGATCATCCGGAGAACATACAGACATACATCAGCATGGCCGAGACGTTTGGCAGTGATGCACGTAGTGTGCCGGCATTTATGTTTTGTGGAAATCTGTTAACAGGCTATGACAACAAAGAATCGACCGGCCGGTTGTTAAGGTCTTATCTACAGACCTGTTATCAATTTGCGAAAGAAAACAATCCTGATAATTCGATGGTTTTTATTCTCGACCAGAATGAATCACCATCAGTCGATGTACCATTATTAGGCAGTATTTCTTCAGACGATTTTTCATTGCCTGTGCTGACCGTCTTTATCGCCGGCATGGATGCCTTTAATCCCTGTGCTTTTTTTGTTCTGTTATTCTTGCTCAGCATGATGGTTCACAGTCGCAGCAGAAGCAGGATGGCCCTTATCGGTGGAATATTCGTGTTTTTTTCTGGCGCTATCTATTTCTTATTTATGGCTGCCTGGCTAAATCTTTTCATCTATCTGGGAGAATTACGTTTCGTTACATTATTTGCAGGCTGTCTAGCAATAATAATCGCGTCAGTAAACATCAAAGATTACTTCTGGTTTAAAAAAGGCTTTTCATTAAGCATCTCTGACCAGGAAAAACCTAAATTGATCGATAGAATCCGTGATCTGTTACGGCTGGATTCAATAGCAGCAGTAATGTTTGCGACGGTTATCCTGGCGATCGTGGCTAATAGTTATGAACTGTTATGTACTGCTGGATTTCCAATGGTATATACCCGGATATTAACTTTAGAATCATTGTCTATAGAAAGTTATTATCTATATCTCTTGTTATACAATCTGATCTATATATTGCCTCTGTTCATTATCGTTGTTCTGTTCACGATAAAATTTGGCTCAAGAAAGCTTTCCGAAAAAGAAGGTATGGCTCTGAAGTTATTATCTGGCGTGATGATGTTGATGCTAGGGTTGCTGCTGATCGTAGCGCCGCAATTCTTAAACAATGTGTTCGTCGCTGCAATGATAATACTTTTAGCTATTAGTCTTAGCTGGGGTATTATTAAACTAACGAATAAGAATATAAATAAGAACTGAACATATGTTGCGGTAGCCTGTATAAGCAGAATATGACTTTAATATATTGCTATATTACATACAGCTAATAGAAGCTTCTGACTAGAATTGCCAGAATGTCGTAGCGGCACAATATGTCCAAATATCAGTAGAGGTAGGATGAAGATGGATATTGAATCAGAAACAAAAACGATTCAGGAATTTGTGGTTAAAGGTAATTATCATGCCGCCATGAATATTGCTATTTCGGCGCTCAATGAATGCCGTAGAGATAGCGATCAGGCCGGTATTGACCACTTTCTTGAAGTGATCGAGGGTATTGCGAACACGATGGTTGAAGAATTTGGAAGCCCAGGTAGGGGATAATAGCCAGGTAATGGATATTACTAGTTAACGTTAGCGCATTTTTCCATTGGCAATAAAAACGGCGACCATTTAAGTCGCCGCAACACCGCTTAAAGCGGGTGATTTACAACAAGCACCAATTATAATGATGGCGCTAGACCAAACAATACAAGTACAACCGCTGACATATAAACAACGACTAATGCCAGTTTCCTCGTATCACCTTCCATCGATTTTTTATTATCCATAACGCACTCCTTATTTCTTCACATTTATTGCCAGCTTTGTAACCAGCACTAGATACTTTACTACCATTTAATAATAAAGTCATGACTTTTATTAAAGATTGGAATGTATCTATTTTTACACGACTATTCGTAGAAAGAGGCAGGTATATTTCTTTCGACAAAAGTTGCTCATATTCGACTTTTCATCGCCTATAATTTTTATATTAGGCTATGGTTAATCTATAAATTTTTGTCTCTAACGACATAACAATGTCCATATTTCTACCCGCATATTTGGAGTGAGTCTTGATTAAACTGAAACATATTATTAATGGTGCTGTCGTTTCTGAAATTGATATGAGTGAAGGTGATTTCAGCATTGGCCGTGACCATGGCAACAGCCTGCAACTGGATGACGGTGCCGTCAGTGGCAAACATGCGGTAATTAAACTTGTTGCAAATGCTTATCTACCTGAAATGTTCGATATCAGCATCAGTGATCTGGGCAGTACCAATGGTACCTATGTTAATAGTACCGCGGTAAAACAACAGCAACTTAAGCATGGAGACATAATTCGAATTGCTACTTATGAATATAAGCTGTTCGATGACCAGTCACACGTTGGCACCCAAACTGAGTATTTACCTATGTAATGATGCTTGCATCTATGCCCTGGTACAGACAAAAAAAGCCGGACATTAGCCCGGCTTTTTTTATTCTTAAAACTATTATCTGGACGCAGGATTACTGCTTTTTCTTATCTTTATCCTGTTCTTGAGATTGACTCGTTGCCTGCTTGTCTTTCCCTTTGTCTTTATCCTGTTCATCTGTATGTTTAGGTGCTTCACCGCCACAACTACCGCAACAACCCATATCTTTATCCTCATGTTTCATTTAGTTAAAGGCGGAGTCTAGCGCAGTACGCTGTACAAAAACTTGACGTAGATTAAGCTTAAATCCATCGTTTCAACAGTTACGGTTTAAAATATTACTTTATGCCGTTTCTGCGATTTCCTCTTTTATGAACGGATAATCAGTATAACCCGCTTCATCACCACCATAAAAAGTCACTGGATCCGCTTCATTTAATGCTTGATCGTTTTGATATCGATACAGCAGATCAGGATTTGCCAGGTAGGGGATGCCAAACGCGACAAGGTCGCAATCAGCATTTGCGATAGCCGTTTGTGCGCGGGTTTTGTCGTAACCATTGTTTGCCATGTAAATTCCATCATAAGCGTCACGCAGGGCGCGATAGTCGACGTTTCGTGCTGCACTCATCATGTCACCTTCAAGCAGGTGTAGATAGGCAAGGTTTCGCGTATTAAGCTGTGTGATGAAATAGTTAAAATGCGCTTGCGGATCTGAATCGGACATACTGTTAAAGCTGTTTTCCGGTGTCAGGCGTATGCCGACACTGTTACTGGGCCAAACCTCTAACACCGCTTCCAGTACCTGGTTTAAAAAACGCATGCGATTTTTTTTGTTACCGCCGTATTCGTCGCTTCGCGTATTTGTGCCATCACGCAGGAACTGATCGATAAGGTATCCATTTGCGGCGTGTATTTCTACACCGTCAAAACCGGCCTGTTTTGCCATCTGTGCAGCATTTTTGTATTGCGAAACGATCTCTTGAATTTCATTAATTTCTAATGCGCGGGGTTCGACAAAGGCTTTCATGCCTTCATAGGTAATGGCTTCTCCTTCTGGTCGGATGGCAGAAGGGGCGACGGGTGTCTGATTGTCTGGTAATAGATCAGGGTGTGATATGCGACCGCAATACCATAGCTGAATGTAGATGTGACCACCTTCCTCATGGACCGCGTCTGTTATTTTTTGCCAGCCGGCAACTTGTTGTTCGTTATATATACCAGGGGTTCCGGGATAACCGACACCGGCAGCAGAGACTTGCGATGCTTCAGTTATGATAAGGCCAGCACTGGCACGTTGGCGGTAGTATTCCACATTCATCGCCTGCGGTATGGCTCCCTCCGTAGCGCGGTTTCGTGTCATAGGTGCCATTACCATACGATTCTTTAATTTTAGATTGCCAATGGTTACAGCTGAAAATAGATCTTTTGCACTCATAATATGTTCCTTTATCAATTAGCCTTATCTACTAATTAGACAGACGTCTAATAGTTAAAGCATAAAGTAATGCAAGCGTCTAACTTTGTCAAGCCTGTTGGTGTCAAATGATTATTTATTGAGTTTTCGATACAGGCATATTATTCTGAAACTGTGAATACTATAGAACAGAGTTCAATATGGCTTTGATTGGTTTGATTAGCGATGTGCATGCATCACCGGAACCAGTGGCGGAAGCACTTTCAATTTTTGAAAAGGCTGGTGTTGATCAGGTATTCTGTGCAGGCGATATTGCCGGATATATGGATCAACTGGATGAGACTATCAAGCTGCTGGTTGCAGCCAATTGTCAGACCATCATGGGTAACCATGATCTGCTGTACCTGGATCACTATGACGATGAGATGGACAGTGATGCGGTTACGTTTCTCCGCCAATTACCCGCGTCACTAGAAACAAACATCGAAGGCAAGCGCGTTTACATGGTCCACGCACAGCCACCAGATGGCTGCCACGGCGGCATCAAATTATTAGATAAAACGGGTGAACTGCAAGCAGATAAAATGGCACTCTGGACTGAGAAATTACAGCCGTTTAATTATGATGTCCTGGTGGTCGGTCATACTCACCAGGTATATGCTGAAATGATAGGTAATATCCTGGTGGTAAACCCTGGCAGTTCCGCGTTTAATAATTGCTGCGCCATTTTGCGCCTACCGGAGATGACTGTGGAAATGTTCGCGTTATCAGAGAAACCGATTGAAAAAACCTGGAACTGGGGCGAACATATGATTTACGGCAAGCAGATATAGCTACCATCCAGGGAAATAGGCGACGCCTATTCGCCACCAACACTCAGACTAGATTAACTCGCCATACTTTGCTGATGAGGTGCCAGTATAAGCATTAGTGCCTGCGCGTGCTCCGCGGCCTTTCTGCCAAGGTCGGTGAGATAACCACCATCACTTTGCGTCACCAGACCTTTGTCAAACAAGCGCTGAACAGCATTGATCTGCTCTCTGTTTGCATTTGAATGTACTTTGATGCCTTGCTGTGTGGATTGCAGGTTATAGCGAATCAATATATCTATTTCAGCCATTTGTTCTTCTGTGTAATGCATGATTTCACCTTCTGCTATGTTCATAGGGAACCTCAAATTCTACATTAATTTCTGTAATGATGTTATCAGGTGTTCTTGAGTATATTAGAAGTGTTTACTGGTAGTGATTGATATACATCATTATAACTGTGAATACCCGTAAAACAGATTTCATCAACTCTGATGACTGTATATGTGGCAAAATCTCTTCTCAACCATACCAGTCTCACAATCTTGACGTGTTTATTACTATGATCAATCAACTCAAACTTATTTCCCAAAGTCACTGGTACTGGTTGGCATATATCTTTACGGGCCTTGCTCTATTGGCGGCTGCTCTATATTTTCAATTTGTTCGTGAAGAACTTCCGTGTTTGATGTGCATACAGGTGCGCCTGTTGATCTCATTGTTGATTATCGTTGCTTTCGCCGGCTTGCTGTCTCGTCATAATCGGTTAGTAAACAGTGTCGCACATCTATCGGTTGTACTCATTGCCGCTGGGCTGACAGAACGCTCATATCAACTGTTAGGTACTGAACGTGGTTTTGTTTTTGGTGATTGCGGTTTTAATCTCGGACTACCAGGCTGGTTTGCGATTGAAGACTGGTTTCCCTGGCTTTATCGTGTTGAAACTTCATGTGGTTACACACCGGAAATCATCTTTGGCATTACCATGGCAGAGGCACTAATGGTGTTTTCAGTTATGCTTTTGTTACTTAGTTCCTGTCTTTTTTTAGTACGCTTTGTCAGATCACAAAAAACCTAAGTCGAGAGCTTTGCACGATGTAGATTTTTCGTCGTGGCAAGGCAAAAATGGCCGAAAAAGCGCAGTTTACGCGTTGTAAATGAGCATTTTGAGGCCATTTTTAACGCCACCACGGCGGAAAAGATGCTTCGCGCAAAGTTCTCAAGTCAATACTTTAGCTAAGCGATTGTTTGTTGCAGCGGGCGTGATTGTTTAGCCATTCTGATATAATGCACTGTCCATACGACATAGATCGTACTTACAGATTATTTTTCAGAGAGTTACACCATGCCCAATACAACGCCAAAAATCATCTATACCGAGACGGATGAATCACCTGCATTAGCTACTTATTCATTTTTTCCCATTGTGCAGGCCTTCTCACGGACTGCGGGCATCAATGTTGAAACCCGTGATATCTCTCTTACCGGCCGTATCATTGCAAATTTCCCCGATAATCTGAGCGCTGAGCAAAAACAAAGTGATGCATTGGCAGAACTTGGCGAACTGGCGAAAACACCGGAAGCAAACATTATAAAACTGCCGAATATTAGCGCGTCGATTCCTCAGTTACATGCGGCTATCAAAGAATTACAGAGCTTAGGTTATGACATACCTGATTTCCCTGAAGATCCAAAAACCGAAAATGAACAGAGCATTAAAACCCGTTATGCCAAAGTTTTAGGCAGTGCGGTTAATCCGGTATTGCGTGAAGGCAACTCTGATCGCCGAGTGGCTGCTCCGGTTAAAGAATATGCACAAAAACATCCGCACCGCATGGGCGAGTGGTCTACAGACTCTAAATCGCATGTGGCGTCTATGAGTGATGGTGATTTTTACTCGAGTGAACAATCTGTTGTGCTTACTGCTGCTGATGACGTGAAAATCACCCTGTTTAGCGATACTGGTGAAGCGGTGGTGCTAAAAGAATCAACACCGGTACTGGCCGGTGAAGTTATCGATGCGTCGGTAATGAACCGCAAAGCCTTATGTGCTTTCTTTGAAGAGTCTGCGCAAGATGCAAAAAGTCAGGACGTATTATTATCGCTGCACTTAAAAGCCACCATGATGAAAATCTCCGACCCGATCATGTTTGGTCATGCGGTAAATGTTTATTACAAAGACGTATTTGAAAAACACGCCGCAATATTTGCAAAGATCGGTGTTGATACACGCAATGGTTTAGGTGATGTGTATGCAAAGATTTCTGATCTGCCCGAAGACCAACGTAGTCTCATAGAAGCTGATATACAGGCGGTTTACCAGACACGACCTGAACTGGCGATGGTGGATTCTGATAAAGGCATTACCAACCTGCATGTGCCTAGTGATGTGATTGTTGATGCGTCGATGCCAGCGGCGATTCGGTCTTCCGGACAGATGTGGGGACCGGACGGTAAATTAAAAGACACCAAAGCAATGATTCCTGATCGTTGTTACGCAGGTATCTACCAGGCGACGATTGCATTCTGTCAAAAACATGGTGCGTTTGATGTTACTACCATGGGTAACGTGAGCAATGTAGGCCTGATGGCACAGAAAGCTGAAGAGTACGGTTCGCATGATAAAACTTTCCAGATTCCTGCAAATGGTGTCGTAAAAGTGACTGACACTGTGGGTAATACTTTAATGGAACACAATGTTGAAGAGGGTGATATCTGGCGTATGTGTCAGACCAAAGATCTGCCTATTCAGGACTGGGTCAAGTTAGCAGTGAAACGCGCAAGAGCAACCGGCCAACCGGCGATATTCTGGTTAGATAAAAACCGTGCACATGATGCTAACTTGATCACGAAAGTAGAAACTTACCTTAAAGATCATGATACCGACGGGCTTGAAATAAAAGTTATGCCGCCAGTGGATGCTATTAATTACACACTAGCGCGCGTTAAAGCCGGTGAAAATACCATCTCGGTAACCGGTAATGTTTTACGTGATTATCTAACTGATCTATTCCCGATCTTAGAACTCGGCACTAGTGCAAAGATGTTATCTATCGTGCCACTACTGGCTGGTGGCGGTCTGTTTGAAACAGGTGCCGGTGGTTCAGCACCCAAACAGGTCAACCAGGTATTAGAAGAAAATCATCTGCGCTGGGATTCTCTCGGTGAGTTTTTAGCGCTGGCAGTTTCTATCGAAGATTTAGCGCAGAAAACAGATAACGATAAAGCAAAAGTGCTTGCCGCTGCGTTAGATAAAGCCAACAGTATGTTCTTAAACAACAATAAATCACCCTCGCGTAAAACGGGTGAGCTCGATACCCGTGGCAGTCATTTTTATCTTGCTATGTACTGGGCACAGGCGTTGGCAGAGCAGAGTGATAATAAAGAATTACAGGAAGTATTCACAGCTGTCGCACAACAGTTAACTGGTAATGAAAATAAAATTGTTGCCGAGTTAAATGCAGTGCAGGGTAGCCCTGCTGATGTCGGTGGTTATTATCGGATGAACAAAGCACTGGCATCTAAAGTAATGCGTCCAAGTGAAACCTTAAATACTATCGTTGATAACCTTTAATAGATAAAACTTTATCATCTCGAATAAAATCTACCTGCTTAATCATAAGTCTGAGCAATAAGATAAAAAATAACTTATATCTTATTGCTCAGCTTCTGGTTCGACATGTATCGAAATATCAGTAGCAGCAAAATGCTTTTCGATTAATAGTTCTATCTCATCAGTTATAGCATGAGACTGCTCAGTCGTTAGTGCAGGCTCAACCGAGATAACCAGATCGACAGCACAAGTATTGCCAATCCATCTCGAACGTATCCGATAAACATTTTTTACACCGCTGACATTTTTTACCAGTCCGCTTATCTCTTCCGGGTCAATAGCGTATTCGTCTAAAAGTACGGGCAGGGTACGTTTAAACAGATTGAACGCGAGATAAACGATGACACAGGCAACACCAATGGCACATAAGCGATCGACCCAGACATAACCTCGTGCCGACAACTGCCAGCCAGCGATGACCACGATGGTGGTTAGAATGTCGGCAAAAGTGTGCGTTGCGTCGGCATGTAGGATGTCTGAATCCAGCCGTTTGGCCCACATATGTTGCCAGCTGGTTATCAGGATATTAATAACGAGTACACTCAGCATAACCATAAGTTCTATGTTACTGGACACGACTTCCGCTTCTTCCTTTCTGATGGCATTGAGAACTATTTCTAAAGCCAACACCATCAATATCGATGCCAGGATAAAAACCGCCAGTGTCTCAAATTTTCTATGGCCGTAGGGATGTTCTCGATCTGCCGGCATGCTGGAAAAATGCATAACGATCCAGGCAACAACATTATTCGTTATATCTGTTAATGAATGAACCGCATCGGCCAGAATGGCCATGGAACCGGTAGACAGGCCAACGATGGTTTTGAGAATTAGCACTAACAGGTTGGCCGAACCTTCGATAAAGATTATGCGCCGTACCTGTTTATCTCTTTGTTTAGAATTATTCATAAATTAATGTAGATCAAAGACTGCCAAGTAACTTAATTTATAATGTTTAGCATAATAAATCATATTTAATATGATGAGTGATAGTAACTGAATCAACAAAAGGTACAATAGCCGTATTATGAATACAGATGATTTACGCCAGCAGTTAATGACACAGGGTTTGAACCAGAGCGAACTTGCGAATAATCCTTTTAAACAATTTGAGGCCTGGTATGGGACGAGCATCGAAAGCAAACTTCATGAACCCGGCGCCATGTCGCTGGCAACAGTGGACGTGGATGGTCAACCCTGGCAGCGCATCGTATTACTGAAGCTGTTCGACGAAAAAGGTTTTGTATTTTTTACTAATTATGAAGGCCGAAAAGCACAACAGATTGCACTCAATCCCAAGGTTAGTCTGTTATTTCCCTGGCATGCGCTTGGACGTCAGGTGAAAATAACCGGCGAAGCAGAAAAAATATCGACAGCAGAATCTTTAAAATATTTTATTACACGACCACGTGGCAGTCAGCTTGGTGCCTGGGCATCACAACAGAGCCAGATGATTAGTTCCCGCTCAATACTGGAAACCATGGTCGATAGTATGAAAAACAAGTATGTAGATAAAGAGGTACCACTACCTCCATTCTGGGGAGGTTACAGGGTTAACCCTGTAACTTTCGAATTCTGGCAGGCGCGCGATAGTCGTCTGCATGATCGTTTCATTTATCAGAAAAACGAATCCGCTACCTGGTTCAGTGCACGGCTTGCTCCCTAGCCAATCATTTTCCGTCTACTCTAAAACCCGATTGTCTTGTAAATACAAGTAGTGCTGGAATGATCAATAACCACCAGCTCATCGAACCGTGCCCATGTTCATTTCCAACGATCACAACTTCGGTTTCAACCGGATAGATAATGTTTTGGTAACTATCATCATGGTAAGCGTCTTCTAATGGTAATGCACTTAACGAAGCATCGTTATAAGGGCCATAACTTAATAGCCATTCATCATGGTCTGCATCATATAGTTCGATACGTACATCGTAATAACCCGGCGCATATCCATCAGCCAGTTCTGTTTCGATGGTGAACACATCCAGCTCACTATCACCATAGATATGATAGGCATCGCTGCTCGCGTAATGATTCCACGGTCCGCCTTCGTAACTCAGGTAAAGTTTTGCATAAACGGTTGACGTGTCGTAAATGGTATCGGCATCAACAGTCACGCTAAAACGGTGATAAAAACCATCCGCATTAAAATCACTGATTAATTCAGTTGATGCATCATAGATAATTATTTCACCAGCATGGTTATAACTAACGCTCTCAGTACTAACTCCTACGACTAAGGATTCGACTCGAAAACCTTGCTTAAGCAGGGGAGCCATGACATCTGAATCTACTTGTTTGAGTAACACATCTTTAGAAGCCTTATCGATTACAGTACTATCGGTGAAACTGATTGATTTAGATGACCTTGTATCACTGCTAGTTGCTGCCATCAGCGGCGCAGACAACATTACCAGTAATGCCCAAAAAGCAATCCAGAGTATGATTTTAGTAACTAATTGTATTGTTAATTTGTATGACATTGAAACTCTCCCGCGTTAATTTAAATAAGTATTTAAAATACGGGTTCATTTCATCATTAGTTAACTGAACAATGGCTGAACGAAATTCAGCGGGTAATAATGTGAAGGATAAAACGGTTAAAAAAGAAGAGGATCAGGTCTTGCCATTGATTTAACCTGACATGGGAGAAAGGCAAAAGACAAGACCTATATGCCTTCCCTACAAAACAACACTAACTTCAGCGCCACCCATCTGATTTTTTTCTATTAGTAATTCGCCCTGATAGGCATCAACAATATTACCCACAATCGAAAGACCGATGCCGTGACCTGCAGTTGCCTGATCTGCGCGGCCACCACGCTGCAGTATTGTTTCAACATGTTCTGCTTTGATGCCAGGGCCATCATCCCTAATCCGTAAAAAAAGTTTTTTCCCCTGTTGTTCAGCAAGCACATCGATATGTTCATTACTCCACTTGAAGGCATTGTCCAGCAGGTTACCTAGCAGCTCCATCAAATCACCTTCATCACCTTTAAACTTCAAAGTGTCATCTACTGCAACATTGAGTTTGATCGGTTTATCACGGTAAACTTTTTGCAGGGATTCGAGTATGCGGTCTATCACTGATTTAACATTAACCGACTTGCCAATGCTGGCCGAACCTGCAGTGGCCGCACGTTGCAACTGATATTCAACAATTGAGTTCATGCGTGTGATCTGTTGCTGCATTGATTCCCACTGTTTAGCATCATTCTGTTTGTCATCGGTGCTACTCAGACCACTTTGTAAAACAGCCAGCGGTGTTTTCAGGCTATGGGCAAGATCACCCAGGGCATTACGGTAACGTGTCTTTTGATCGCGCTCTTGTTGTAACAAGGTATTAATATTACTGGTGAGTCGTTCAATTTCCTGCGGGTAGTTTTTTTCAATCTGCTCCTGCTCGCCGGTTTCGATACGATTGAGCTCTTTAGCCACTCTGCGTAACGGTGACAGCCCCCAGCGCAGGATAAGCGCCTGACTAACCAGCAGTAACATGGCCATCGCCAGCAGCCAGCCCCATAAGGTTTTTCGATATTCACTTATCTGTTTATCAAAAGAGACCAGATCAGTTGTTATATTAAAAGTTATTGCCATGGCGTCGTTATCGGTGACCCAGTTCACCCCATAAGCAAAGCTGTAGTAATTATCTTTACCTGCACGGGTTTTACTGAAGCCTTTGTCGCCGCTTGGCAGTACAGCTGGCTGCGGTAATTTCGTGCCCAGAACGGAAGACGATTGCCACAATGTCTGACCGCTCTGATCTGTTATGCGTGCATAGACACCGGAACTGGGCAACCCCAGCAGGGCATCAAGTTCACTCGATGGCATCAAGATGTTAGAACCATCAATTTCAGCCGCTGCCATCAGCGCATATAACTGGCTGGTTAATCTATCGCGCAGGGCACTTTCGCTACTATCAACAAATGCGCGATCGAGGGCAGCGGCCGTCAGGGTGATGAAGATGACCAGTACCAGTGTTGCGCTTAGGATAATCCGTTGGTTTAGTGACATGTTAACTGGCCGTTACTGCTTATCACACAAGGTAAAACGATAACCACGGTTACGCAGGGTTTCGATCGGTTTTAGTGAACCCTCGGGATCCAGTTTTTTACGTAGTCGGCCGATCAAAACCTCGATAACATTACTGTCGCGGTCATCATCATGCGGATACAGGTAATCTGCCAGTCGCGATTTGGAGACGGCTTCGCTTGAATGGCGCATCAGGTATTCCAGCAGTCGGTATTCAAAGGCAGTGACGTCGATGACTTCATCATTTCGTTGTACCTGCTGGGTCTCTAATTTTAAGGTAATGCAATCGCAGCTCAGTTCTGTGGTGGCAGAACCAGTGGCGCGGCGCAATAAAGCTTTTAGACGTGCCAGCAGTTCTTCCATCTGGAACGGCTTCACCAGGTAATCATCGGCGCCAGCTTCCAGACCTTCAACTTTTTCCTGCCAGCGACTGCGTGCAGTAAGGATCAAGATGGGCAGGGTAGAGCCTTGCTCTCGTAGTTTTTTAATAATGTCGATGCCGCTCATACCGGGCAGACCGATATCGACGATAGCTGCATCGAGCGGGTATTCGGTGGCAAAGAAATAACCTTCATTGCCTTCAGCGCTGGTATCCACGATATAAGCTTCGGATTCCAGACGGGTTTTAATATCAGCCAGTAAGTCCAGCTCGTCTTCAATAACCAGAATACGCATGACTATGATCCAGAAATAATTTTTCCGTTCCTGGCATCGATGAGGATGACACGAACCTCGCCACTGTCACTCAGTGTTTTCACCTGATACACATTGTCCTTACGTTTAACCGAAAGTACACGGCCAGGATAAGCCTGTTGAGCGGCGTTCACCGCTTGTTGTTTATTAATACCGTCAGACGCTGCAAGCACCGGTGCATTAAACGACAGCAGAGATGCCAGTGTCAGAGCCTGAAGCAGGGAAAAGAAAGTTGTTTTCATGAAATAAGCCGCCAGTGTTCAACAGTTGAAGTTTACACTGCAATGTCGGCCTGAACCAATAACTGAACAGCATAGCCCGGCCAGCAGTCATCCAGGGGAATACAGCGACTGCTAACCAGCTAAGCGTGTTTAGTCACGGAAGATGATGTCAAAATTGCCCGTATGTAAGCCAAGCATAAATCTCATATTGTCTAACTCAACATACTGACCTCGGTAATCATAATCATGGTACACATAGTTGGTATGATTATGATCTGAGTAGGCGTGGTTATGACCATGATTACCGTGTTTATGATACATATGATTACCATATGCTCTGTCATAGTGATTATTTGATCTGTGTTTATGGCCCTGTTTTTCCTGACGGTGTTTGTTGACTGCATGAGAAACATGACCATTACGCTGCGATTTACCTGTTTCATGACGGCCATTGCCATTTTTATGTGACTGGCCACGATCATGAGAATTTTGCATTTTATGGTCTCCACGATTACCATCAGCCGCCATTGAAAGCGTTGGTGATAAAGCCAGACCAAAAGCAATGGCACTGATTAAAGGCAGGGTTTTAAGACTTGGTATAATATTCATTTTCATTCTCCAGATAATTATCAAAAACCGGGTTAAACCCGATGCCTGTAATGTAGCGTGAATTGAATGAACGAAAGCTGAACGAAAAACGACTTAGATAACAAGCTTAGATAATTATTAGAAGAATACTACAGGGCTTATCAAACAACCTGTCCAGCACACCATCCCGATGACCACGCCCACTGGAAGTTGTAGCCGCCCAGCCAGCCGGTGACATCAACCACCTCACCGATAAAATATAACCCCGCGACTTTGTTCGATTGCATTGTTTTGGAGGATATCTCATTACAGTCAATGCCGCCTAAGGTAACCTCAGCCGTACGATACCCTTCGGTGCCATTGGGTTTAATTTTCCATTGCTGTAACTGTTTGGCTATTTCACTAATAAGAACATTGGATAATTCCTGTAACGGTTTATCTAATGTTTGCTGATCAAACAGGGCAGGGAGTAAACGCCTGGGCAGCAGTTCTGTAAGCAGAGTTTTCAATTTAATGTTTGGCTGTAACGCTTGCCGTGTTTTTAAAACCTCGACAACGTCACGTTCGGGTAACAGATTTATCTCGATTTCTTCACCGGCTTTCCAGTAGGAGGAGATCTGCAATATCGCCGGGCCACTTAAACCGCGATGGGTGAATAAAATATTTTCTTTGAATCGAATACGCGCATTGCTGACATCACATTCAACTGACATTCCAGAAAGTGTTTCAAGATTTTCTTTATCATGTGGCTGCAGGGTAAAAGGCACCAGTGCTGGTGACGTCGGCCAGATGTGATGACCAAACTGTTCGGCAACTTTGTAACCTAATGGGCTGGCACACATCTTGGGGATGGATAAACCACCACTTGCGATGACTAATGATACTGCATCGAAATCACCCGATGAGGTAGTTACGCTAAATAGCTCATCGTCCGCTTTAACAATATTTTTAATGTCCGTATTGAGAAGAATTTTAACGTTTACCTTTTTGCATTCTGCAAGCAGCATATTCAGAATGTCTTTAGCACTGTCATCACAGAATAGTTTTCCCAGGTCTCGTTCGTGATAAGGAATCTGATACTCACTGACCAACGCAATAAAATCCCACTGTGTATAACGGCTTAATGCTGATTTACAAAAATGCGGATTGTGTGAAATAAAATTACTTGCATCGACATCCATATTGGTGAAGTTACAACGACCACCACCGGACATAAGTATTTTTTTACCCGCTTTATTCGCGTGATCCAGTACAATGACTTTGCGTCCGCGTTTACCCGCTTCGATGGCACACATTAAACCCGATGCACTGGCCCCGATGATAACAACGTCTGTTTGCTTGCTTTTATCTGACATAAGGTGGAATTTTATACAGCGAGAGCAACTATAGCCATTATTTAGTGCAGAATACCCCATGGTTTCTTTCCTAAAGCAGTAAATCTATATATTTGTATATGAATAACGTTTTCTATCAGCATGAACATCATAAAAGCACATAACCTGGCTTGCCCAATAGACGGCCAAAAACTTGAACAAATAAACAAACAGCTCGTTTGTGTGAATTCTCATAGTTTCGATATCGCTCGTCAGGGATATGCGAACCTGTTACCGGTGCAACATAAACGATCAAAACAACCCGGTGATAGTAAAGCCATGGTTTTAGCCAGGACCGAGTTTTTAAATTCTGGCATCTATGAAGCTATCGCCGAAAAGTTAACCGACATAGTTTTTGCGGAGGTGAATAAAGATAAAGATACATGCTTTTTGGATGCTGGTTGCGGCGAGGGATATTATTTTGATTACCTGTTTAATAGACTCATCGATAAAACAGGCGATAACAAGCTGTCATTTATCGGCCTCGATATATCCAAGGATGCCATTATCCAGGCGACAAAAAGAAACAGACAGATAACATGGCTCGTCGGTACAAACAGACAGCCACCTGTTGAAGATGAAAGCGTAGATATTATATTATGTTTATTTGGTTTTTTGAGTATGGACGCTTTTAACAGAGCATTAAAACCTGGCGGTGTAATTATTGTTGTAGATCCTGGAGCAGAACATCTAAAACAGCTACGCGAAATAATTTACCCTGAAGTAAAAAAACCTGATGTATCAGATTCATCACAGATTGAAATAGAAGGATTTTCACTAGTAAAAAGTGAGACCCTTACGTTTGACGAAAAAATCACCAGCAATGAGAAAATTAACCAGTTGCTCATTATGACGCCACACTTTTATCGGGCATCAAAAGAGGGAAGATTGGCTGCAGCTAGTTTAGAGGAACTTGAGATAACGGTTGATGTGATTTTCAGGGTTTTAGAAAAAACCTAACCCGCGATAAGAAGTTATTAATTTCAACTACAGCAGAAAATCTTCTTCTATTCGATGATAGCTGCTGGCAGCTTCAATGAGGGAGTTTGCGGTCAGTGCAGGTACGCCGTAGACTTCTGCCGTAACCGCATAATCCTTTCTGACTTTCTCCAGCAGCATATCGAAATCGCCATCACCGGATAACAGGACCACGGTATCAACATCTTTTGCAGCTTCCATGATGTCGATAGTTATACCGACATCCCAGTCACCCTTGGCAGAACCATCACTCCGCTGAATGTAAGGTTTGAGTTTTACTGTAAAACCGATGTGTTTGAGAGCGTCCTGGAATTTTTTCTGTTTATCGTCGCCACGATGAATTGCATAAGCGTTTGCAACAACAATTTCGCCTTCAGTACTTATCTGTTGCCAGAACTTTCGGTAATTAAACTGACGAGCGTAACTATCACGTGTTGTGTAATAAATATTTTGTACATCAACAAAGATGGCTATTTTTTTCATGACTATAAAAGCAAAATATAATTTACCGCAGAAGCGCCGCGGTCTATCTTTTTTTAGAAGAAATAATTACGATGCTTTTCGTTTACCCTGATCCATTCCCTGGTCGACCAAGTAGTCTTCATAAGTACCGCGGAAATCTACAATGCCTTTTGGTGTCATCTCAATAACGCGCGTGGCTAATGATGATACAAACTCACGATCATGACTGACGAAGAAAAGGGTGCCCGGGAAATTCTCTAACGCAAGGTTAAGTGATTCAATAGATTCCATATCTAAATGGTTAGTCGGCTCATCCATCAATAAGATATTGTTGCGCTGCAACATTAATTTACCGAATAACATACGACCCTGTTCGCCACCAGAGATAACACTGACTTTTTTATTAATATCATCTGTTGAAAATAATAAACGTCCCAGTGTGCCGCGGATCGATTGTTCGTCATCGTTTGCCTGACCCCAATAGCTCATCCAGTCATAAAGCGTTTTGTCTTCTTTAAAATCGGCAGTATGGTCCTGTGCATAATAACCAAGCTGTGAATTTTCAGACCATTTCACTGTACCGGCAGAAGGTTCAAGATCTCCATATAAACATCTTAATAATGTCGTTTTACCAATACCGTTAGGACCAATAATGGCAACACGTTCACCAACTTCTACCATCAGGTCGAGATTAGCAAATAGGTAATCGGCATCAAAATTTTTGGCCAGGCCTTCAACTTCAAGCGCAAGACGGTGTAATTTTTTATCTTCTTCAAAATAGATATAAGGACTTTTACGACTGGAGGGTTTTACTTCTGCCAGTTGAATTTTATCGATCTGTTTTGCCCGCGATGTCGCCTGTTTTGATTTAGACGCATTAGCAGAGAAGCGGCTAACAAACGATTTGAGTTCAGCGATCTGCGCTTTTTTCTTGGCATTATCTGACTGCAGACGTTCTGTCACTTGCGTTGACGCAATCATGTAGTCGTCATAAGACCCTGGATACATGCGAATTTCACCGTAATCTAAATCGGCCATATGCGTGCAAACACTGTTCAGGAAATGACGATCATGCGAGATGATGATCATGGTGCATTTACGTTGGTTTAATATATCTTCTAACCAGCGAATAGTATTGATGTCGAGGTTATTGGTCGGCTCGTCTAATAGCATAATTTCTGGTTCAGAGAATAACGCCTGTGCCAGCAACACTCGAAGCTTCCAGCCGGGTGCGACTTCACTCATCGGTCCATAATGCTGTTCTGATGGAATTTCCAGGCCTAACAACAATTCACCTGCACGCGCTTCAGCCGAGTAACCGTCCATTTCCGCAAATTCAGCTTCGAGGTCACCGGCACGAATGCCGTCTGCCTCAGTCATCTCAGGATTAGCATAAATCGCGTCTTTTTCTGATTTAATGGCCCACAGTTCTTCGTGGCCCATGATGACGGTATCAATAACAGTAAATTCTTCGTAGGCAAACTGATCTTGTTGTAATTTACCGATACGTTCATTTGGATCTTTTGAAACATTACCGGCACTAGGTTCCAGATCGCCGCCCAGAATTTTCATGAAGGTAGACTTACCACAGCCATTGGCACCGATGAGGCCATAACGATTGCCATTGCCAAATTTAACTGAGACATTTTCAAAAAGTGGCTTAGCGCCAAATTGCATGGTTACATTTGCAGTTGCTAACATTGTTCTATTCCGAATAAAAAGTGTTGTTTATTACGTTGCTCTGGTATCAGGCCGCATCTCGCGATGTATTACGTGAACGACCCTGGTTGCTCGAATTACCATTAACTGAGGAACTTTTCTTCCAGGGTGATGCCGCTTTATTAACCGTATTGCCTGCATTGTTTTCAGAAGTTTTTCTTCTGGCGTTCTTTCCAGGTCTTGGCGCTTTTTGACTCGCCGATCCGCCTGAATTTCTTCTTGTTGGTTGTCGTTGCTGACCACGTCCTTTATTGCTGCCGTTCCTTATCGGTTCTGCTTTAATAGAAGGGTCGGGGTCATAACCTTCGATCACATCCTTAGGAATCTCACGGTTGATGAGTTTCTCTATGTCTTTAAGCAGTTTCAGCTCATCAACACATACCAGCGACATTGCTTCGCCTTCATTACCTGCACGACCGGTACGGCCGATGCGATGAACATAATCTTCTGCTACGTTAGGCAGTTCAAAGTTAACCACGTGTGGTAACTGGTCTATGTCGATACCACGTGCAGCGATGTCGGTGGCAACCAGGACACGAACTTTACCCGATTTAAATTCTGCCAGTGCACGAGTACGTGCACCCTGACTTTTATTGCCATGTATCGCGGTAGCGGTTATGCCATCTTTATTTAACTGCTCAGCAAGCCGGTTAGCGCCGTGTTTGGTGCGGTTAAAGACTAAAACCTGTTGCCAGTTGTTCGAACCGATCAGGAATGAAAGTAATTCACGTTTACGTGTTTTGTCGACTGGATGCACTACCTGAGTAACCGTTTCTGTGGCTGTATTACGTCTTGCCACTTCGATCAGCGCCGGTGATTGCATCAGACCATTGGCCAGTTTTTTGATGTCATCAGAGAAAGTGGCTGAGAATAACAAGGTCTGTTTCTTTTTAGGGACTAATGCCAGAACCTTTTTAATGTCGTGAATAAAACCCATATCGAGCATACGATCGGCTTCGTCCAGTACCAGGATATCCACATTTGAAAGATTGACGGACTTCTGGTTGACATGATCCAGTAATCGCCCCGGCGTGGCTATCAGTACATCGACACCTTTAATAAGTTTTTGTTTTTGCGGATTGATACTGACACCACCAAAAACCACGGTAGATTTGATAGGCAGGTGTTGACCGTATTCACGTACACTTTCTGCTACCTGTGCGGCCAGTTCTCGGGTCGGTGTAAGCACCAGGGCACGTACAGGGCGACGGCCTTTAGACGGTATTTCGGTGTCCATCAATCGTTGTAACAACGGAAGAGTGAAACCGGCCGTTTTACCCGTACCTGTCTGTGCGCCACCCATGAGGTCGCCACCTTCAAGAATAATGGGGATTGCCTGTTTTTGTATTGGTGTAGGTACGCTATAGCCTTTTTCAGACACAGCACGAAGTAATTCGGCCCTTAGACCGAGGGATTCAAATGACATTAACAATATTCTCCAGGGATCGGCCTACCTAATACATTTTGCGAAATAGGTCGGTCTAGGCGGAAACATATTTATGTTTGAGGTGAATCGTAAAAGATTACCACTTTAAAAAGGTGCAGACCGAAGTGCACCCGAAATCGAAGACGAATTATACCTGAATATTACCTGTAAAGGGATTAATATTAATATTTTCTAATATTTATATTAATCTCATAGAGATTGAGTTCATTCACCTTCATTCAATCTTTTGAATAGTCTATTAGAACATCTTAAATCTGTGTTTTTTCAATTAAGTAATCTATACTGATTCGAGTAATACCTAAATAAGAAAAAATAGCCTGTAGTCCGACGTTTACCTGAGGTATGCTTTTTGTGGCAGTAATTACACGATTTTTAGTTTCACCAGCAATTATGTTACTCACTCTTGGTGCAGTACAGGCTGAATCAGCCAATCTATTAAAAAATAACGCATTTTATGACCCGAACTATATCGCCAAAGTGGGCGATGATTTTGTATCCCGGGAAATTCTCTATGATAAGAAAGTAGGGGACGTCGACGTTGTTATTTCTCTTGGTCAACAGACTTACCCAGCCTTGCATAAAGTCGTAGAAGAAATTGCACGTAAACAGGGTATTAAAGTTGATATTCAACAGGGCTCCTGTGGCTCAACAGCGAAAAAACTACTAAAAAAATCAGTCGATATTGGCACCTATTGTTGCCCACCAGGTAACTCAGACAGGCTACCCGGTCTGGAATTTCATACTATTGCCATTTCTCCGTTAGCACTAACGACTAATGCCAGCAACTCCATTAGCAACGTATCCACCTCGAATGCCAGGAAAATATTCCAGGGACAATATGTAACTTTGTCTGATGTACCTGCACATCATTCTGAGCTTGATAACTTAGCAGGAAAAACAATATCTCTATTATTTGCCTCATTAACTGCATATGTAACTCTTACCTGTTTTTTGAGCAACTGTGAAATCAAATTAATAATCATATCAACACTCACAGCCCTACCACTTGCAACAACTCGTATAACATCTTGCCGACCACTGATAATATCTTCAACTACTAGTCGCGCTATATCTTTAGTAAATACATAATCTCTTAAAGTGGAAGGATTGGCATAGATTTGTAAACTATTTCTTGTGAATGACGACTTTATTAAACTATCAATCAAGCCAAATCTAGTTAAACCAAATGAGAAACCATAGGCTGAAGATACTCTGTATATACGTGCAGAAATGTTCTGCATTAATATTAAATCTTCCTGCTTTAGTTTCCATATACCATACGGCCTAACAGGATTAACATCTTCAATTTTATCTATAATTTCATTGCCTTCATAAAGGCCACCAGCACTACTAATGAAATTTAATGTTATATTTTCTTTATAACTTGCTGACAAAGTATTTATAACTCTTGAAAAAACCTCATACTCTTTTCTCATTTCACTATCTAACGCAGAGAACCCAGCACGCCCTCCACACCATATCAATTCGAACCTATCACGACCTGAGTTCCTCAGAAGAAGGTTAATATAATTTATAATTTCACCTGGATCATCCCAGGAAAAACCACCTTTTTCACACTGAACCTCCTCCCCATAAAAAGCAAGATAGTTAGCTATGGAGCGACCAATTAATCCCAAGCCAACTACAATACAACATGTATTTTCAGGCCTGTACAAATTGAAGGCTATCGCTGCCATATCCCTACTAAGACTCCTTAAACCACTTCATCAACTCAAAATCTCTTGATCTATCTATGGTGAAAAAAGTTGGTTTACCAAGCTGATTAAGCAACACAATACTGATATATTCCAGAGCCACACAAAGTATTGCTATAGTCACACCCCCAATAAATGCAATAATAGCTACTAGCGAAGCCCACCCTGTCGATGCAATCAACTCTGGAAAGAATAACTTCTGAACAATTACCGTTGAACCAAGCAACATTGCAATAAAAATAGCTACTACACCTAACAACAAACCTGTTGATGCAATATCTATTTCAGCACTTACTATAAGATAACGGGCATGCTTAATAAGTTTTCTTAGCCCATAGCCACTTTTATTTTCTTTTTTATAGCGTCTATCCTCCATCTCTATGCCCACAGAAACACTTGATCTTGTGAACCAGGAAATGGCGAGGTCCAAATAAGTTTGACTACTACTGGAACTCGCTGCAGCACTTGCAATAGAGCCACGAATCAATCGATAACTATTAAACATTTTTATTTGTGGAGTCGCAGACATTTTCGCAATTATCTGCTTTACCAGTCTAGATGAAAAATCGCGCCAATTACCTCCATGAACTTGATCTTTAGGTTGTGCATATACAACATCTGCAGAATTATAAACAGCCGCCTTTAATAACGATTCAATTTGTTGCGGCTTATGCTGCAAATCTTCGTCAAGTGTAACAACCCAATCTGATGAGGTATGACATATGCCAGCAACTGTAGCTGAATGTTGGCCGAAATTCTTTGAGAGTGTAACAACTTTAATCCATTCATATTGCTTTCTTAGATTCTCTAAGACTTCACTTGATGAATCTATTGAGCAATCATCAACAAATATAGCCTCTGACAAACAAACTGGACTCTCCTGATCAAGCCATTGCTGCCTAACAGATGCTAAATTCTCAACCAGCTTCTGTAGATAATCTTCACCTGAATAAACAGGAGTTACTGTACTCAGTGTTATATAACCATTACTCATAGATAATCACTCTTTTTCTAACTCAGCCACAACTACTATGGACAAACCAAATGGAATCGAAAACTTACCTGCCCAAATACTTTCTAGTTCAAATATTTTTTTAAGCAAAGCATTAACCCATACGGAAGGATATTTCACTCCCCATGTCTTCGTTGCAGTTTTATTAGGTGATATTTTTTCCGTTATGCGACTTAACAGAGCCAAAGGAAAAAGTATGCTATTAAAATAAGAAACATAGCGTATTTTTAACCCAGCTGAGTCAAACAATTCTAGAAAAGTTTTTTTGGAATAACGCCTGAAATGATGATTAACCTCATCATGAGCTGACCAGAGCCACTGATATGCTGGCACCGTGACAATTAGCCTTCCATTTTCAGCAATTAATGACTTTAATGCTTTAACCGCTTCCAGATCATTCTCAACATGCTCAATCACATCTAAAGAAAAAACACCATCATACTTTTCAGTCAGTGGAATACCATCGGGCAAGTAACCACTACATACCCCTAAAACATTTTTTATTTCTTTGGATTTCGCCACCTGTCTGGCCGATTCATTTAATTCAACTGCATCAACACTGCTTGCATACTATATCGCAGTTGGACAATCACAAGGATTTAACAGCAAAGAACTACGCGGTACAACTCAAAATGATATTTTAAAAGAATACATTGCAAGAAACACCTACATCTATCCACCACAAACATCAATGCGATTAATTGGTGACATGATAGAGTACTGTGCAGAAAAAGTTCCATCTTGGTATCCTGTTTCTATTTCTGGTTACCACATGAGAGAAGCTGGTTGTACTGCAACACAAGAAGTTGCATTTACTTTGGCTAATGCAATTGCATACATCCAAACTTGTTTAGATAAGGGATTAAAGATTGATGACTTTGCACCACGATTGTCATTCTTCTTTTGTTGTACTATAGAGTTCTTTGAGGAGGTTGCAAAGTTTAGAGTTGCACGCAAAGTTTACGCTAAAATATTAAAAGAAATGTTTCATGCAAAAAATCCACGTTCTTTGCAGTTGAAATTCCATACACAAACCAGTGGTGAATCACTAACTGCACAACAGCCAAACAACAACATAGTTCGTGTTGCAATACAAACAATGGCTGCAGATGCTGGCGGTACTCAATCACTTCACACTAATTCTAGAGATGAAGCACTAGCATTACCTACACAGGAATCAGCTAAAATTGCACTAAGAACACAGCAAATTGTAGCTCATGAGAGTGGAATTACTAAAACTGCTGACCCATTAGCTGGTTCGTACTATTTGGAGGAACTCTCTGATCAGATTGAAGACGGTGTATGGAAGTATCTGAAAAAAATTCAAAAAATGGGCGGCTCTGTTAAAGCCATTGAGAAGGGATTTTTTCAATCAGAAATTAGACAGAATGCCTACCGTCTAAAGAAAGAGGCAGATAATGGTGAGCGAATTCTAGTTGGAGTAAACAAGTATGCAGAAGAAGAAACACAACCAGACTTGCTTCGAGTTGGTGGTGAAGTTGAGATTCAACAGAAAAAAGCACTCAAAGCACTACGTGCATCTCGAGATACCAAGAAATGGGAGAAAGCACTCTCTGCCATGAAGAGTGCAGCAGATACTGAAGAGAACCTAATGCCATATATCGTCACAGCTGCCAAAGCAATGGCCACTACTGGAGAAATTAGTGATAAATTCAGAGAAGTATTTGGCGAATATCGTCCAAAAGAAGTATTCTAGATGAAGACTAGATTAATTCGTGTCATTAAACTATAAAAAAATTTTTGAATTTAACACATTACCTTTAAGTAATGTAATGACATACTGATTATTTGTTATGGGAACAAA
>CAJXZZ010000037.1 GCA_913065105.1 uncultured Gammaproteobacteria bacterium
ACTTCAGCGACGACTCTTGTTTGTGTTTGTTAGTTTTTGGATTCCCCTTTCGTTTGCTGAATGCGCAGGTGTTGGTAGAGTAAATTCGCCAGGGAAGGCGAATTTAGCCTTGCGCGCACGGACAGCGTGTCAAGGCGGGCTCGTAGGCAACGCCTGGGCAGTCAGGCACCCCGAGCGCTTTTCTCGGGGCAAACGGAGCGGGATAGCATTCTTTTGGTTACTTTTCTTTTGCTACAGAAAGAAAAGTGACTCGCCGTAAAAGGCGAAACGCGCGGGTTGAATTTATAAAAGTCGTAAATGCAATAAGCACAATCGCCAGCGGGGCGAGGCCCGATATGCCTATGTAATAACAAATCGTAACTGTTATACAGAAAAGAAATAAGTAGCCAGGTTAATCGAGAATCGAAAAACCTTCATTATTTAAAAAGTTAACCAGTTCGATCAATGGCAAACCGATCAGTGCGTTAGGGTCGCTACCTTCGAAGCGCTCAAAAAGTGCTATGCCCAATGCTTCGGATTTAAAGCTGCCTGCACAGTTATAAGGTTCTTCTTTGCGTAAGTAGTTTTCGATCATTGTGGGAGTCAGGTTTTTAAATACGACGGTATAGGGTATGCAGGCACTTTGAATGTTGCCTGTTTCTGTATTGAGCAAACATAGACCTGTTTGAAATGTGATCTTTTGCCCTGAGGCACGAGATAATTGCTGAAATGCGTTTTCAAAATTACCCGGTTTACTTAACTTCTCACCATCTAATACTGCACTCTGGTCTGAACCAATGATTAACGAATTAGGGTGATTACCTGCTATAGCCCTTGCTTTAGCTATCGCCAGACGTACTACCATCTCCTCTACAGGTTCGTTATCTAATGGTGTTTCGTCGATATTCGGAGAATCGCAGACAAAATCGATACGTAGCCGTTCGAGCAGCGCTTTTCTGAATGGAGAGGTAGAGCCTAGGACGATTTTCATTATTTTTTATCGGAGAATCAGGAGGTTACTGATTGTGTTGTAGATAATTCTGGGTATCTTATACAAAATATCATAAATATGCATGTATTTGGCTGTTTGAAACACGGTTGAACTCATTGAAACGTAAGGAAAAAGGTAAGACAAATCTATACACATTAAGCGAATTGCTGTAATATCGTCGGATTATGCAGACGCAATTGCCAGAAACAACTAACTTTGTGCGTCAGGTTGAACTCAATAGAAAAATTGAGGGTAACTACCCGCTAGTAAAATTCGGCCGTTTGAGTGAATCTTTAGTCAGTAACGAGGGTGATGTTACGGTAAAGATTGAGTTTGGACGTTGTGTTGGTTTTGCCTGTTTAAAGGCAAAAGTGTCTGCTAAATTACTGGTTAAGTGCCAGCGTTGTCTGAAACCAATGGAAGCTGAGGTAGCAGGTGATTTCAAATTTGCACTGGTAAAGAGTGAAGAAGAATTTGAATTGTTACCTGAAGAGCTTGAGCCTTATTTACTGGAAGGTGAGGAGCAGTCAATCATCGATTTAATCGAAGATGAGTTGTTATTAAGCTTGCCTATGGTGACAGCACATGAAAATGCCTGTTCTGATTTTATGACTAGTCAGGAAAAGGTGATAAAGGCGACAAAAGAAGCAGAACATCCCTTTGCGGCTTTGAAGGCTTTAAAAGACGATTTAGGTAATTAAGGCTAACTAGATACATATTTTTTGAGTCTTAAACATTTTTAATATACTGCAAAGCTATTACTTTGCAGGGCAATAGTTAGGAGATTTCCGTGGCAGTTCAAAAGAGTAGAAAATCACGTTCAAAACGTGGCATGCGTCGTTCACATGATGCAATGGGCAGTGCAACATTATCAGTTGATCCAACTTCTGGTGAAACCCATCATCGCCATCATATTACTGCAGACGGCTTTTATAAAGGTCGTAAAGTAGTTAATACTGGCGACGCATTCGAAGAGTAATATCATCAACCATCGATGACCGTTAATGTGTTATTGATGGTTGGTAATTAACATATGGCAACAATAGCTTTAGATGCCATGGGTGGTGACTTCGGCCCTGAAGTCGTTATCCCCGCTGCAGTCCATGCAGTAAAAAAAATAAAAGATATACACATTATTCTTGTCGGTGATGAGGTGCGTTTACGCGACTACGCAAAAGACCACAGTATCGACCTCGATAAGCATTTTGAAATTGAACATGCCTCTCAGGTTGTCGAGATGCATGAAGATCCGCGTCATGCAGTGCGTAAAAAGAAAGATTCATCAATGCGTGTAGCCATTAATCTTGTCAAGGACGGTCGTGCGCAGGCAGTGGTCAGTGCAGGTAATACTGGTGCTTTGATGGCAACGGCGAAATTTGTCCTGAAAACCCTGCCCGGTATTGATCGACCCGCGATCTGTACCACTATCCCATCTTATGGTGGTCATACGCACATGCTGGATCTGGGTGCTAACGTCGATAGTAGCGCTGAGCACCTGTTTCAATTTGCCGTAATGGGGTCTGTTTTAGCCGAAGCGATAGATAATACGGATAAACCAAAAATCGGATTATTGAATATTGGTTCTGAAGACAGCAAAGGCAATGCACAGGTAAAAGCAGCTGATAATCTCTTACAAAAAGGACCGTTTAATTACATCGGTTATGTTGAGGGTGATGATCTCAATGGAGAAGAGGTGGATGTTGTCGTATGTGATGGTTTCGTAGGTAATGTTTCTATTAAGACAATGGAAGGCGTTGCAAAAATGATTACGATGATGATGCGTGAGGAATTCAACCGGACACTGTTATCGAAACTGGCCGGACTCTTTGCCTGGCCTGTGCTCAGCAAATTTAAGAAGCGTGTTGATCCGCGCCGCTACAATGGTGCCTCCATGTTAGGTTTAACCGGTATAGTGATAAAAAGTCATGGCGGTACCGATGTGTTAGGTTATGTTAATGCCATCGAAATCGCGGTGCTGGAAGTAGAAAAATCTGTACCTGAGCACATTCGTAAGTGTATGGAGCCATTGCTGGTTCAAGCTGAATCAGAAAAAATAGCACCAGAAAAAACACAACTGGAGTCAGAAGCGTGAGTTACGCAAGAATAGCAGGTACGGGTAGTTATCTGCCTGAAAAAATCTTGACCAATGCAGACCTCGAAACAATGGTCGACACAACTGACGAATGGATTCGCTCACGCACTGGCATCGAAGAACGTCATGTTGCAGCTGATGGTGAGTACACGGTAGATCTAGCAGAGAAAGCAGCAATTAGAGCGATGGAAGCAGCAGGTAAAACCAAGGACGATATCGATTTAATTATCGTCGGTACGACGACTGCCGATCGTGTCTTTCCGAGTACTGCATGTTTATTGCAAAAACGTTTAGATATACATGGCTGTGCTGCTTTTGATGTACAGGCGGTATGTACAGGTTTTGTTTATGCTCTGGGTGTTGCGGATAAGTTCATGCGTACGAATTCTGCTAAATGTGCGCTTGTTGTAGGTGCTGAAACATTATCCCGTATCGTTGATTGGACTGATCGTGATACTTGCATACTATTCGGTGACGGCGCAGGTGCTGTCATTCTTGAACAGAGTGATGAGCCAGGTATCTTATCGACACATCTGCATGCCGATGGTGAGTACGAAGATTTATTAAATGTGGACTATGGTGTGTCAACTGCGGCTGATCTAATTATTGATGGTACCGGTGGTATCCAGATGAAAGGTAACGAAGTGTTTAAGATGGCGGTTAATACACTTGGCCGCATCGTTGATGAAACCCTTGCCTATAATAATATGAAAAAATCAGATATTGACTGGCTGGTTCCTCATCAAGCAAATATTCGAATTATTAATGCCACAGCGAAGAAACTGAAAATGTCGACCGACCATGTGGTTATCACTGTCAATAAACACGGCAATACATCAGCTGCATCTGTGCCGCTGGCATTAGATACCGCGGTTCGCGACGGCAGAATTAAACGTGGTGAAATCCTGTTACTTGAAGCTTTTGGTGGTGGTTTTACCTGGGGCTCAGCGTTAATTAAGTATTAGGTTACTATTCTTGTAATGGCGATCCTAAGTGTTATTCCAGTGCTTAATTGTCGAACGATTGACACCACACTGGACTTTTATCTACAGTTACTACAATTCGTCGTTGTCAAAAAGCGTGAATTAAATGGTGATGTGCATTGGGTTCATCTCATGCACGGTGACACTACACTGATGCTACAGGCCATCGAGTCACCATCCTCAGAAGCAATCCATCCTCCGTTATCAAATATATCGTTATACTTTTATATTAATAATATAAGGCAATTGCATCATTTTATTAAGGCAAAAAATACCAGGGTTTCTGACATAAAAATAACTGATTATCAGACACAGGAATTTAGTCTGATTGACCCTGAAGGTAATACTGTCACTGTAGGGCAAGCTGTAGATAAACCTCTAACCTGATACCAGCTGGTTGTTATTACCGATGTCACTTCTTAATTTACGCAATGAAACGCGTAGTAATAATCTATAGTTAGATAAAAATTCTGTAATTAAAAAGTGCTGATTACTCAATATTTATTGTAGTCATTCCGGAAAATCGCATTAACTTAATTTAATATTCTAATTTACTGATTAATATAAGTTTTTATTGTTTTATTTAACAATGCTGATATACAATTAGCGCTCTATTTAAATGAGAGTAGGGCGCTGTAATGGCTGATCGTGAAACTGGTACTGTTAAATGGTTTAATAATTCTAAAGGTTTTGGATTTATTGAAAGAACAGATGGTGAAGATGTATTTGTACACTTCAATCAAATTCGTGGTGATGGTTACAAGTCTTTGGCCGATGGCCAGGCTGTAGAGTTTACCGTTGTTAAAGGTGATAAAGGCTTTCAGGCAGAGGACGTCTCAGCCTGCTAAACCTGTTAATAGCTTAATACTTATGTAGCGTTTATTAACGTTTTTCTATCAGCTTAACTGATTTGCAGGATAGGTTAAGTTCAATACTATACGACTTAATATATCGTCTGGGTTGTATAACAGCGTATCTTTAAAAACCTTACTAAGAGAGTTTATTTAGATCGTTTGAGCTCTCTCTATCATCTCATCAGCATGTGCCAGAGATTGTTCGGTAATTTCAACGCCGCTCAACATGCGAGCTATTTCCTGGCGACGTTGTTCTTCATCTAAGCTAATAACCCGACTGCTTGTTCGCTTATCCTGGGTCTGCTTTTCAACACGTAGATGATTGTGTGCCTGTGAGGCTACCTGTGGCAGATGTGTTATACAGATTACCTGATTTTCCCTGCCGGTTTTACTGCTACCCAATGTACGCAGATGCTGTCCAACAATTTCTGCGATACCACCGCCGACGCCACTATCGACTTCATCGAAAATAAGCGATGAGATTTTGCTGCTGTTAGCAATTATCATCTGGATGGCCAGACTGATGCGCGCAAGTTCACCACCAGATGCTACACGAGCAATCGGTTTACATGACTGGCCGGCATTAGCTGTTACAGTAAATTCAATCTGGTCGAGTCCATAAGCAAAACGTTTTGATGTTACGGGAGTTATCGTTATCTCAAATTTGCCACCGTTCATTCCCAGTGTCTGCATTGATTGGGTAATGTTTTTGTTCAATTTTCGGGCGGCATTTTTGCGACTGCTAGTAAGTTTTTCACAGGCATGTATATATTTTAATTCCAGATCTTTTTGTTGTTTTCCTAACTCATCAAGTCGTTCGTCTACATGATCGATATCATCAAGTTCTTTTTGAAGTTGTTCATGTAAAGACGTTAAGGTTTCCGGTTCGACCCGGTGTTTGCGTGCAAGGTCGAGAATATTTTGAATGCGCTGTTCGGTATTCACTAACTGAGAGACATCAAGGTCAATGTTGTCGTGATAATTTTGCAGTAATGAAACACTTTCATCGATCTGAACCAGCGCCTCTGTTAGCATTTCTGCTACAGGTGACAGGCTTTCATCGATCTCGTTGATGCTGGTAAGTGAACTGATGATGCGTGATATAGAAGACTGAATATTATTGTTCTCATCTTCACTTAATGAATAAATCGCCTGCTCTACTGTGGAGTTAATTTTTTCAGCGTTGGCCAAACGTTTATGCTGGCTGTTTAATCTCAGGTATTCATTTTCTTCAAGTGCCAGTGCGTCAAGTTCCTGTGTTTGAAAACGTAATAAATCCAGTCGATCATTTTGTTCGTTACTGGTCTGTTGCAAATGCTGTAACTGATCTTCTACCAGTTTTAATTCGACATAAAGATTACTCACTGCTTCCAGTAGAGGCGAGTGTTTTGCATAGTCATCTAACAGCTGTCTCTGTACGCTGCTTTTCATCATCGACTGGTGTTCGTGCTGACCATGTATGTCGATAAGCATCTCTGCCAGTTCACGTATGTTCTGCAGATTAACCGGTGTGCTATTCACATAGGCGCGCGAGCGTCCATCTCTTGAAATGCGTCGGCGTAAGATGCATTCTTCATCGACGTTTAATTCCTGAGATACCAGCCAGGCAGCAACGTGGTCCAGCTGCTGAATATCAAACTCTGCGACGATTTCAGCATAGTCACAGCCCTGTTTGATGCTGTCGTTGTCAGCGCGGTCGCCCAACACGAGATTGAGCGCACCAAGTAAAATAGATTTTCCTGCGCCCGTTTCTCCGGTGAGAGCGGTCATGCCGGAATTAAAATCCAGTTCAAGCTCATCGATGATGGCAAAATTTCTGATGTATAAGTGTTTTAACATAAATAATAGTTGGCAGTTATCAGTTGGCAGTGTGCAGTTTAAAAACTAGAAACACTCAGTCGATATAATGATTTAAGTTTGCAGTCAATGCGTTTGTAATATTATGTTTTTTTCTTTTACTGCAAACTGATAACTGCCAACTTTTTTCTCAAGAATGTTCGCTCCAGTGTAATTTGGCCCGTAAAATTTCAAAATAATTATGTTGTTTAGGATGCAGCAAAGTAATTTTTTTAGTTTTTCTTTTTACTTTAATATGATCGCCGACGTGAACATCTGTCGATAAATGACCGTCACAGGTTGCCTGGGCAATGCCTTCTTTAGTGTTGCAGATTAGAATATCGATCTGTGAATCGGCATTGACGACCAGTGGCCGACTGCTTAATGTATGTGGCGATATTGGCACCAGTGTAATCGCATCCAGTGTTGCGTGTAATATCGGGCCACCTGCGGACAGTGCGTATGCTGTTGAACCTGTCGGTGTCGAAATCACCATGCCATCAGCTCTCTGATGATTGACAAACTCATCATTAATCCGTGTTTCAAATTCGATCATACGGGCAACGTCACGGATGTGAACCACGACATCGTTGAATGCATCCGCTTCAAAGATTACTTTGTTATCTCGTAATACCTGCATTTCCAGTAGTAACCGTTGTTCTTCACGGTAGGATCCATTGAGAATATCTTCCAGTGACTCCTCGAGTTTATCGGGTGAAATGTCTGCAAGAAAACCTAAACGGCCGACATTGATACCAAGCAGTGGCACATGGGCATGGGCTAATGAACGTACGGCATTTAAGATTGTACCGTCGCCACCAACGACGATGACCAGGTCGCATAACTTGCCTATTTCTTCACGGCTGGCTTTTTTGAAATTGTCGTTGTTGATGGCATCGGGTATTTGTTCATCAAGAATTATGTTGCATTTTTTGTTTTTTAAAAGTGCGAACAGAGATTGCAGTGTCTGTCTTGCAGACTCTGCCTGTGGTTTTATAATGATGCCGATAGTGTTGAATTTCATCTGCTTACACTAACATTGAAATCCAATGTTGGAAAGATGGTTGTTATCCTTGTGACGCAACAATCGAACCGCTCTGTTTTTACAAAACGCCGTTAAAATAACGCTGAGGGTAGTCATTTTTCCACATCACCCTTCAGGCGGTAAAGTAAATCCAGAGCTTCTCTTGGTGTTAGATTATCTAGATTTAAATCCTGTAACTGTTCGATCACGGGATGCGGGCGATCGCTAAACATTTCAAACTGGCCTGATTCATGGTGGTTACTGATCGTCTGGTTTTCTAGTTCGACCAGTTTATTTTTTGCCAGTTTTATAACTGCAGTCGGAACGCCGGCCAACTGGGCAACCTGCAGACCATAACTCTGGTTGGCAGGGCCGGGTTTTACGCTGTGCAGAAAAACAATTTTTTCGCCATGCTCAACTGCATCGATATGAATATTGTTGATGCCACGTATCTCATCAGGTAGAGCGGTAATCTCAAAATAGTGGGTGGCAAACAGAGTATACGATTTATTGACGTTGCTTAGATGGTAGGCGCAGGCCCATGCTAGAGACAGGCCGTCAAACGTGCTGGTGCCACGGCCGATCTCATCCATCAGCACCAGGGAATTTTCAGTTGCATTGTTAAGGATGTTTGCCGCTTCAGTCATTTCAACCATAAATGTTGAGCGCCCGCTGGCCAGATCATCCGATGCACCGATACGGGTATAGATACGATCTATCGGCCCTATGACAGCGCTTTCCGCGGGCACATAACTGCCGATGTAAGCGAGTAATACGATCAGTGCTGTCTGCCGCATGTAGGTTGATTTACCGCCCATGTTGGGGCCGGTAATAATACTCATGCGTTTACTATCACTTAATAGAGTGTCATTCGGTACAAAGCGTGTTGTTGATGAAGCGGCTGCGCAGACACGTTCGACCACAGCATGCCGCCCTTGTTTGATATTGATACCGGGTCTGTCGTTTAATTCAGGGCAGCGATAATCCAGGGTTTGTGCGCGTTCTGTTAAGCAGCAGATGCTGTCCAGTTCAGCGATTCCCTGGGCACAGACTTTTAACGCCTGTAAAAAATTCTGCAGCTCACCCAGTAAATCATCATAGATAGCTTTTTCTAATGCCAGTGAACGTTCTTTGGCACTTAATACTTTATCTTCATACTGTTTTAATTCATCGGTAATGAAGCGTTCAGTCGATTTTAGTGTTTGTTTGCGAGTGTAATGTGCTGGTACGTTTTCTGATTGCAGGCGGCTGATTTCGATGTAAAAACCGTGCACGCGATTGTAATTAACTTTGAGGGTTTTAATGCCGGTCTCTTCACGTTCGCGAATTTCCAGCTGCTCCAGGAAGCCATTGGCATTTTTGCTTAAGCTGCGTAACTCGTCCAGTTCCTGGTTATAACCGGTGGCAATAAAACCGCCGTCACGTATCAATACCGGCGGGTTCTCGCGGATGGCTGAATGTAGCAGCGCAACAATTTGTGGATGGGTTGTTATGTTTGCGGATAACTGCTGCGTCAGTGGCGCATGGCATTGTTCTAACAGACCCTGTAATTCGGGTAATGCGGCAAGTGAGTTTTTCAGGGTTTCCAGGTCGCGGGGCCGTGCAGATAACAACGCCAGACGGCTCATGATGCGCTCGATATCACCGATGGAATTTAAGCAAAATTGCATGTCGGGGGTGAGCTGGTTATTTAATAACTCGCCGATCGCCTGATGTCGTTGTGTCAGCAGATCACGATTGCGTAGGGGTGAGTGCAGCCAGCGGCGCAAGCAGCGGCTACCCATGCTGGTAGTCGTGTGGTCAATAACAGAGGCTAGTGTGTTTTCAGTACCGCCAGATATATTGATTTCGATTTCAAGATTACGCCGGCTGGCAGCATCGAGCACGATGATATCATCGGTATTTTCAACATGCAGGCCTGAGATATGAGGTAATGCGGCACGTTGAGTGTCCTGCGTATATTGTAATAAACAGCCGGCGGCCATGACGGCGGTGTTTAGATCCTGACAGCCAAAACCCGATAGATCTTTGGTGCCAAACTGGGCGTTGAGTAGTCGGTTTGCGCTTTCAAGATCAAACCACCAGGGCGGTTGCTGGCGTAAACTTACTTTGTTATTTAAGGTGGTATTTAATTCGTCATACAGTGGGTTATCTTCAGACAGTAAAACCTCAACCGCCTGCAGGCGTTCTAATTCAGCATAAACCTGCGCCTTGTGTTTTATTTCAAACACGTTAAAGCGGCCTGAAGTAATGTTTAGACTCGCCACTCCGTAACGATCATTGTGATGATGAATACATAACAGCAGGTTATCTTTGTGTGCGTCCAGTAAAGCTTCTTCAGTTACCGTGCCGGGTGTGACGATACGCATAACTTCGCGATTTACCGGGCCTTTATTTTCCCCGGGTTTGCTGGTCTGTTCGCAGATGGCAACCGACTCACCGCGTTTAATCAGGCGCGATAAATAATTATCAGCAGCATGATAGGGAATGCCAGCCATGGGGATAGGTTTGCCAGCCGATTGTCCGCGAGCGGTTAAAGTAATATCAAGAATTTTGGCGGCTTTTTTAGCGTCATCATAAAACAGCTCGTAAAAGTCACCCATTCGATAAAATAATAAGGTGTTTGGATGCTCGGCTTTGATGCGAAGATATTGTTGCATCATCGGGGTATGACTGCTGCTGTCTGCTTTATTTTTATTGTTTGCTGTCGCTGTGCTCATGGGGCTTAAGTGTACAAGATTTACTGGTGTGATGGCATGCTGTCCTATAAAGTACGGCAAATATTTTTTAATAATAAAGTACTGTCATTACGAGTGAAGCGCGGTACAGACCTTAAGAGATTATAAATTACATCCATGTGATTTATCCTTCGGGCGGCACAAAACGCGTTCAATTTTTCTCCTGGAAAAATTAGTACCGCGTTTTGCTCGTAATGTCTGATTATCTTTAGAGAGAGCTTATGAGCCCATCAGAACAAGAATTAAGAGATCTGGCCGAACAGCTCGGTCAGTGTTTAAAGGCAAAGGGTATGAAGCTGGCTTCAGCAGAATCCTGCACGGGTGGCTGGCTGGCGAAGATAATCACGGATATTCCTGGCAGCTCAGAATGGTTTACCGGGTCGGTGGTGTGTTACAGCAATGAATCTAAAACGAGTCTACTAGGTGTTAGTGAACACGCGCTGAATGAATTTGGTGCGGTTAGTGGTGAAACTGTACTGGAGATGTCTGACGGTTTGTTTGCACATACCGACGCTGATGTCGCGGTGAGTATCAGTGGCATTGCTGGCCCTGATGGTGGCAGCGAGGATAAACCGGTTGGACTGGTGTGGTTGAGCTGGGGTAAACGGGATAAGTCCGTATTTGCTAATCCGTTTAATTTTGCTGGTGATAGAGAAGACGTGCGCAAACGGTCGATTGAGCAGGCGTTGAATAATTTGCTGGATCTACTAGTCTGCTGAAGAGTTAATTTTACCGCGTTAACGATTCCTGTAGCCGTTCTTTGTTAATTGGAAATTTAAGAACATCGTGCAACTTAATGATTTCATTTAGTTTGTCGACATATTTAAACTCGCTTTTATCAACCAAAACGATAACCTTTGTAAACTCTGAGTATTTTTGCAGGCTGTATAATAGAACATCCAGATTACTAATATTTACCCCTGCATAGTTATTGCCATAGCCATAAAAAAACTCGGCGACGATAAAATCTGGCTGTTGTTTTTTTAACATTGCAATAGCTTTTCGCATCGAGGTGATCTTAGTTTCTTTCATTCCCAGCGCGTTATATAACTCGCTAGCGTTGGGATGTCCCGAGGATTCAATGATGGAAAATAAGGTTTTTGCCGACATATGTAAAAACTGCGTATTTAATGAGGTGTGGTCACACCGCCATCCATGGCTCCTTGTGACATACGACCGCCATGGATGGACGGACAGATATTGCATCGTTACATGGATGTAACTTATCAGAGCAATGCAGGAGCAATTGCCGAGGAGCAAATATCTGTCCGTCCATCCTGGACATAATGATATGCAGTTTATCTTGTTTGTCGGATTAAATCTGTGCGACAGACTTTAGTGGTTTATGTATATGACTGTATCGCTGTGAATACGCTTCGAAAAAAACTTTATCAAGAGTATTTTTATGCCTGCATTAAAAATACTATGACCTGTTTTTAGTAAGGTAATTAAAACAGAAATCTTTTAAAAATACTGCCACTTTCAACCGCTGAGGGCTATCTGCTCGCATGCATCTATGTGATAATCATTCGAATTATTATTACAACAAAACACCACCAGAGGAGTTATTAATGGACGACAATCGTAAGAAGGCACTCGCTGCCGCTTTAACTCAAATTGAGCGTCAATTCGGCAAAGGATCTGTCATGCGTATGGGTGATGAAGGTGCAATCCCCAATATAGAAACTGTTTCGACCGGTTCGCTGAACCTGGATATTGCCTTAGGTATCGGCGGTCTGCCGAGAGGCCGTGTAGTAGAGATATACGGACCTGAATCATCCGGTAAAACAACATTAACCTTGCACGTTATCGCAGAGATGCAAAAAATCGGTGGTACAGCGGCTTTTGTTGATGCGGAGCATGCGCTGGACCCGCAATATGCTGAAAAGCTGGGCGTTAATATCGATGAATTACTGGTATCACAGCCAGATAACGGTGAACAGGCGCTGGAAATTACCGACATGTTGGTACGCTCTGGCGCGGTAGATATTGTCGTTATCGACTCAGTGGCGGCATTAACCCCTAAAGCTGAGATCGAAGGTGATATGGGCGATTCGCATATGGGCCTGCAAGCGCGTTTAATGTCGCAGGCATTGCGTAAGTTAACCGCCAATATTAAACGTTCGAACACGCTGGTTATTTTCATCAACCAGATCCGTATGAAGATCGGTGTCATGTTCGGCAGTCCAGAGACAACAACGGGTGGTAATGCGCTTAAGTTCTATTCATCTGTACGTCTGGATATTCGCCGTATCGGTGCGATCAAGAAGGGTGATGAGATCGTTGGTAACGAGACCAAGGTGAAAGTGGTCAAGAACAAAGTGGCACCACCATTCAAGTTGGCTCACTTCGAAATCCTTTATGGCGAAGGTATCTCCCGTGAAGGTGAGCTGATCGATCTGGGTGTAGAACATAACCTGATCGAAAAAGCCGGTGCCTGGTATAGCTACAACGGTGACAAGATCGGTCAGGGTAAAGAAAAAGTGCGTGTCTTTTTGAAAGAAAACCCAGATATTGCCAGTACCATCGAGCAGACATTGCGTGATAAGTTATTGGTTAAGCCGGGTATCAGAGGTGATGACGAGGCAGAACTTGGTGCAGTTGATGAAGGTGTGTTAGAAGAAGCGTAGAATATCTGTCATCCTGAATGGCGGCGCTTATTGAAAGAGTGTTTTTTAAAGTTTATATAAAGCTCCCGCTATGCGGGAGTTTTTTATTTATAAGATTTTAGGTACGTGTCTTGAGCGCAAAATCCGTTGCTGTAAGGTTACTCTCTCGCCGTGAGCATTCAGCGTTCGAAATCCGTGATAAGTTGTTGAAGCGCGATTTTGATGAGCAGGAGATAACGCAGGCCATCGTTGAGTTGCAGCAGGGCGGCTGGTTGTCCGACGAGCGATATACAGAAGCGTATATTCGGATGCGTCAACTAAAAGGATTTGGCCCAGTTCGTATTGCTATGGAATTAAATCAACGGGGTGTGGAAGAGAGTATCGTCGATGACTATCTGCACGTCGGTGATGAAAGCTGGCAACAGACATTGGAGCAGCAATACCGTAAAAAATACAAAAATAAATCCATCGAGGACTATAACGATAAAGCAAAACGTATTCGTTTCCTGCAATATCGTGGATTTTCACTTGATGTTATATATCAAGTTGTAAAAGATAAGTAATAGCAATATAAACAATAAGTTATAATAACTAGTTAAAGTAATTTTTCATATGAAAACAAGCGCAGAATTACGTCAGGCATTTCTCACCTTTTTTAAAGACAAGGGGCATGAGGTTGTTAGTAGCAGCTCACTGGTACCAGGCGATGATCCTACCCTGTTGTTTACCAATGCCGGCATGGTGCAATTTAAAGATGTATTTTTGGGACGTGATAAACGCAGTTATACACGCGCAACCTCAAGTCAGCGCTGTGTGCGCGCCGGTGGAAAACACAACGATCTGGAAAATGTCGGTTACACCGCACGCCACCATACCTTTTTTGAAATGCTGGGTAACTTCAGTTTTGGTGATTATTTCAAAGAAGACGCGATTAGATATGCCTGGGAATTTTTAACTGAAGTTGCAGGCCTGCCAGCTGAGAAACTCTGGATTACCGTGTATGCAGATGACAGCGAAGCAGAAGACATCTGGTTGAACACTATCGGTGTCAGTGCTGAGCGTTTTAGCCGCATCGGCGATAAACCCGGTAAAAAATATGACAGTGATAATTTCTGGGCGATGGGTGATACCGGTCCGTGTGGACCCTGTACCGAAATATTTTATGATCACGGCGAAGATATCTGGGGTGGTCCACCGGGCACAGCAGATGAAGATGGCGATCGTTATATAGAGATCTGGAACCTGGTGTTCATGCAATATAACCGTTCTGCAGATGGTGAGATGGTCGCATTGCCCGCACCTTCAGTCGATACCGGCATGGGCCTGGAGCGTCTGGCAGCCATCCTTCAGGGCGTGCATAACAATTATGATATCGATATATTTCAGCACCTGATCAAAGCCGCAGCAAAAGTCACTAATACATCGGATCTGGAAAACAAATCTTTACGTGTGATCGCCGATCACATCCGCTCCTGTGCGTTTTTATGTGTCGATGAGGTGATGCCGTCGAATGAGGGTCGCGGGTATGTGTTGCGGCGCATCATCCGCCGCGCCTGCCGTCATGGCCATCAGCTTGGCATGGAAAATCTATTTTTCTACAAACTGGTGCAGCCACTGGTTGACGTTATGGGTGAGGCATACCCGGAACTGGTTAAGGACCAGGCCAATGTTGAAAAACTTCTGAAGATGGAAGAAGAGCGTTTTGCCGAAACCCTCGATCATGGCATGAAAATTCTGGAAGAAGACATCAAGCAGCTGCAGGATAAAACCATCACAGGGGAGACCTTGTTCAAGCTTTATGATACTTATGGTTTTCCGGTTGATCTTACGGCGGATATCGCACGTGAACGTGAGCTAGAAATCGATGAAGCGGGTTTTGAAGCCTGTATGGAAGCACAGCGCGAACGTGGCCGCAGTGCTAGTCAGTTTGGTGTTGATTACAACAAAGATGTACAGGTTAACAGCGAGTCGATATTTTCCGGTTACGATCAGGTGAAACAGAAGGTTTCTGTGGTTGAATTGTTTGTTGGTGCTGATGCAGTCGATACCTTAAAAGAAGGTCAAGAGGGTATCGTGGTATTAGATGAAACTCCTTTCTATGGTGAGTCCGGTGGCCAGGTAGGTGATACTGGCGTACTGATCTCAGAGAAAGCAACATTCATTGTTAAAGATACTCAAAAACAGGGGAAAAGTGTTTTACATATCGGTGAAGTGCAAACAGGTTCGATAAGTAAAGGCGATGAACTCAGTGCAGAGATCGATTTTGAAAACCGTAAGGCTATCAGTCGAAATCATTCAGCAACACATCTGATGCATGCGGCATTACAACAGGTGCTGGGTGAGCATGTGTCACAAAAAGGCTCGCTGGTGGATGCGGAAAAACTGCGTTTTGATTTCTCACATCTCGAACCGGTGAAAGCAGAAGAGCTAAAAGAAATTGAACGCATCGTTAATACGCAGATTCGTGGTAACAGCGAAGCGCAGGCTAATGAGATGGCGCTAGACACGGCAAAAGCATCGGGTGCGATGGCATTGTTCGGTGAAAAATATGATGATGTCGTGCGCGTTATCAGCATGGGTGACCGGCTTGATGATAAGTCATTCTCTACAGAATTATGCGGTGGCGTACATGTGGATCGCGTCGGTGATATCGGCTTCTTCAAGATTACTGCAGAAACGGGTATCGCCTCAGGTGTGCGTCGTATCGAAGCGGTGACAGGTGAAGCTGCGGTGAACTGGGTTAAAGACAGAGACCAGCAACTTGACTCACTTGCTCAGCTATTAAAAAGCAGCCGCGATGAAGTCAACAGTAAAGTCGAACAGTTAATTCAAAGATTAAAAGAACAGGATAAACAGTTAACGCAATTAAAAGGAAAGATGGCGTCACACGCAGGCAGTGATTTATCCAGCCAGGCAGAAGATATTGGCGGCGTTAAAATATTAACGGCACATCTTGAGGGTGCTGACAGTGATACCCTGCGAGACACGCTGGATCAATTGAAAAATAAATTAGGTTCTGCGGCAATCGTACTTGCCAGTGAAGAAGCGGGCAAAGTGAAATTGATTGCTGGTGTAACCAAAGACCTGGTAAAAACCATCAAGGCAGGCGATCTGGTGAATATTGCAGCAGCAGAAGTTGGTGGTAAAGGCGGTGGTCGACCGGACATGGCGCAGGCTGGCGGTTCAAACCCCGCGGCAATTCCACAGGCTTTAGTTGCAGCCAAAGCCTGGCTGCGTAGTCAGTTATCAGCATAAACCATGGATTATAAAACTTTGCTCTCATTGCAGGCATTAGTCATAACTTATATACTTCATTGTTTTTTTTAATAGCTAGAACTTAAGCGATAATATTTCATGTCCTTGATTGTCCAGAAATACGGCGGAACTTCGGTAGGTACTATCGAAAAAATTCGCAATGTTGCCGATAAAGTTGCCGCACTTTCGAAAAAAGGTGACCAGGTTGTTGTTGCTGTGTCTGCAATGAGTGGTGAAACCAATCGTTTAATCGCACTGGCTAATGAAATAAGCGCAAAACCGCATGCACGTGAAATGGACGTGATTATCTCAACCGGTGAGCAGGTGACTATCGCCTTGTTGACCATGGCACTGATGGACCGGGGTTGTGACGCGCGTTCTTATACCGGTGCCCAAATACGCATGGTAACGGATGATGTGCATGGCAAGGCACGTATAAAAAGAATTCAAAGTGAAAAAATGAAATCCGATCTGGATGCCGGCCGTGTTGTCGTGGTTGCCGGTTTTCAGGGCGTTGATGAAGACGGCAATATCACCACGCTGGGTCGTGGTGGCTCTGATACCACTGCGGTGGCGATTGCTGCTGCCTTAAAAGCAGATGAATGTCAGATCTATACTGATGTTGATGGTGTTTACACCACTGATCCACGCGTTGAGCCAAAGGCTAGAAAACTAGATAAAATTACATTTGAAGAAATGCTGGAAATGGCCAGCCTGGGTTCAAAAGTTCTGCAGATCCGCTCAGTGGAATTTGCTGGTAAATATAATGTCCCATTACGTGTGCTGTCATCCTTTGAAGAAGGTGAGGGTACACTTATTGCACTGGAGGATGATGACGTGGAACAGGCGTTAATTTCAGGTATCGCGTTTAATCGTGATGAAGCTCAACTAACTATTAACGGTGTGCCCGATCAGCCGGGTGTGGCTTCAAAAATATTAGGTCCAGTGACCGATGCAAACATCGAGATCGATATGATCGTGCAAAATATCTCTGAAGATGGTTGCACCGATTTTACATTTACCGTGCACCGTAATGATTATGCAACGGCTCATTCCCTACTAAAAAACGTATCTAAAGAGCTAGGCGCAAAAAAAGTGAAGGGTGACGATGCTATCGTCAAGATATCACTGGTTGGTGTAGGCATGCGTTCACACGCTGGTATAGCAAGCACTATGTTTGCGACACTGGCAAAAGAAAACATCAATATACGTATGATCTCAACCTCAGAAATTAAAATCTCTGTCGTGGTTGATGAGAAATATCTCGAATTGGGTGTCCGTTCCCTTCATGATGCTTTTGGTCTTGATAGTGACGGACACCTAAAAAATCTGTAAAATACTACTTAGATATAACACAGTGCCCTTAATGTGTATAAAGTGAAGGGCAAATGGTAAGGATTATGAGCTCTCGCGCTGTTCGTAGTACTTATTTTTATTGGATACAACATGGAGAAAGGATATGTTGATATTAACCCGCCGCGTTGGCGAAACCTTAATGATTGGTGATGAAGTTACTGTAACCGTGCTTGGCGTAAAAGGTAATCAGGTCAGAATTGGCATTAACGCACCCAAAGAAGTTGCTGTACATCGTGAAGAAATTTACGAGCGTATAAAAGCAGAGCAGAATGAAGTAGATCCTGCTTAACTTCTTGGCTTAAAACGCTTTACCTGTAAACAGAGAACAGGTATGCTTCGCACCCGATGTGACGATGCATATCTGTTTTTTATTGTGTTGAAACAAAACGGAGAAATGGCCGAGTGGCTGACTAAATTGCCGGGAGCAATTTAGTATATTTGCACTAGCAAATACCCGTAGGGCGAAGGGCAGGAGCCCGTAGTAACGTGAGCCCCGACAGGGGTGTGCCTGGCACATAGAAATGCCGGTAGCGTTATAAAATACATAGTTTAATTAGTTTGGAGAAATGGCCGAGCGGCTGAAGGCGCGCCCCTGCTAAGGGTGTATAGGGTTTATAGCTCTATCGAGGGTTCGAATCCCTCTTTCTCCGCCATATTCTTAAAAATGAACCAGTCTTAATCTGGTTTATTTTTAAGAATATTGAGGACAAGTGGATTTGGTGAGAACCCTTGTTCGACAAAATCGCCGGGAGCGATTTTGAACGTGCGGAGCACGGCCCGAAGGGCGGAGGGCAGGGAGCCCGGAATAATCCCTCTTTCTCCGCCATTTAACATTGACGTATCTAGCATATACCTAGATAATTGCGTCCCTCGCAGAATATGCGCCTGTAGCTCAGCTGGATAGAGTACTCGGCTACGAACCGAGCGGTCAGGGGTTCGAATCCCTTCAGGCGCACCATACATAAAAAAGCCCCCTCAGTTTTTGAGGGGGCTTTTTTATGTATGGTGTATTGTGATCTCTTCACAGCCTGTATTTTTGTTCATTGTATTAATGCACACCAATAGCTGCAGTCGCTACGCTATGAAACATAGGCACCATGCTGTTGAAGTACCAGATCACGCGTATACGCAATCAAGATGAAAGTAAGAAAGAAAAAGAGAGTCAGAAATAAAATTTCACCGAGCCCCTTTTTAGTCTTAAAATCATGCTGTTTATAATTTCATAATAATTTAATAACGATGGGTATAGATTCCATACGGAAAAGAAATACGGCCATAAAGTTGGCGGTGTGGATCAAGAAAAATGAACACTCGCTACGTGAAATCGCGCTTATATTCTTTGCGCTCACATTATTTATGGGTGTGGTCTGGATAACGGGTAAAGACGTCGAACCCATAGTATTTACCCTCGGTTCTATCAGTTCACTTTTATTTACAAGCCCGGCTATAGCCCGATATGCTTTTCCCGACAGACAACCGGTAAGGCATATGAATTATGATGAGATTCTGGATTTTATAACAGCATCAGATGCAAAGCTCGACTGGAAGTGGATCAAAACAAACTGGGCGCAAGAAGCCTTCCTGAAAGAAGATCCTCGACTGCGTATCAGGGTTCGATCCGATGATGTAGGTATATGTGATAAAGATTTCAATGCGCCCTGGGTGGCGACTCTTTCGGATTTGGCAGCAACCAGCTACTGGTTCGATCTTTCTTATGATGGTGCATTGATCGATAGATTTACGCTGGTGTTTGTTGATGGTGGCAAGGCAGAGCTGCCTGTGCCAGATCCCGCTACGCTCGAGGTAGCTGCGCTCGATCACAAGGTCGCCCAGATTTTCGATGATGATAATACTCTGGATGATTATATGATCAGGGCGGGGTTAACTGTCAAAGAATTAAAAGGGTCGGAGTGATAAAAATTAAATAACTCCGACGCCTTTAGTGCTGTATCGAGGTCGAAGTAAAGACCAGGATATAAACCACAATTACAGAACTGAAATCAGTTTTTACAGTGAGATCATGCAGAAGTTGGTCAATGTCTGTGATAAATACTGGAGAAAAAGTGAACACCGCTGTTACTGCCAGAAATACATCGTCCATGCGCCGAAAAATATCCAGCAGAGTCCCACCTGTGAATAACGTTGAAGTGGTTTAACCCACTAACTTAAACCTGTAATATAAAGCAACGTCCTTACGTTGCTTTTTTTATGTCCATGGATGGACTATATGTCACAAGACGCCATGGATGGCATTGAGACTATGCCATGAAAAAAATTATAAAAACCGGAATTTTCCTTGCCCTTGTTTACTCGCTGATATCAGGTGCTTCTTATGCGGCTGAAGAAACAGCCTCAGATAAAGTTGTGGAGCCGGCGCACGCTGAAGACAGCGAACAGTCTGTTGCCCCTGCAGAGATAAAAGACCTGCCGGCTGCGCCTACATTAAGAGAACTGTCTGAGAAACGTAAATCGGAAGAACAGGTATTAAAAAAGCTTGCCGAAGCGCCGGTTACCGGACCTTATGATGAATACAACCGCTCTACCCCGCGTTCTAGCCTGATCGCCTTTATACTTGCTGTGAAGAGTGAGGATTTTGAGCGAGCGGTAAATTATCTCGATCTAAGAAATCTGGCCTTTTCTATAGACCTCGAAGAAGAAGTTGACGGTGTAGAGCTAGTTAAAAAACTGCTTGTTGTTGCTAAGCGGGCGATGACGGTCGACCTTGAAGAGTTAAGTGATGATCCAAAAGGGCATCTGGATGATGGTCTGCCGAGTTATCGAGATCGTATTACTACGATGAGAACAAGAGAAGGACCCGTTGATATCTTGATGCAGCGTGTGCCACGTGGCGACGGCGCCTATATCTGGAAGATCTCGAATTCCACTGTCTCCATGATTCCAGCACTGGATGCTGAATTCGGTTATGGCACTATCGGTAATAAGTTCTCAGCAATATTTCCGCATTACGTCATTTCAGGTTTTGAAGTATGGCAGCTCGTCATGATGATAGGGTTGCTTGTTATTGGTTATGCCGTCGCTGTGGTGGTGACGTTTGTCATCGTTAAGATCCTGTCTATTTTTAAACGTTATAAAAAAGAGCGGTTACAGAAATTCATCGTTGGCCCGTTACGTTTTTTGATGATGATTCTGTTTTTTCGGGCTACCTTCGATTTGATCGCGCCATCTTTGGAAGCACGGGCTTTATTTGAAGCAAAAACTTTTTTGATCATCGCGCTCTTGTGGGTAATGGTTGGTGTTGTTGAGTTAGTTATCAATCGGTTTGCTGACCGTATGAAGCGAAATGGTCAGCATGATGCCGTCGTGTTGTTAAGGCCAGCAGCAACCAGCATAAAACTCATCATCATATTGATCGCCATCATTTCATGGATGGATAATATAGGTTACCAGGTGACGACACTCCTCGCGGGTCTTGGCGTTGGCGGCGTGGCCGTTGCCCTGGCTGCACAAAAATCGTTAGAAAATTTAATTGGCTCTATTACTATTTACGCCTCTCAACCGGTGCATGTTGGCGACTTCTGTAAGTTTGGTGACACTTTAGGTACGGTCGAAGAGATTGGTTTGCGTGCAACTCAGTTACGTACCTTAGGACGTACCGTGGTCCATATTCCTAATGCCCTGTTTGCTTCCGCTGAGATAGAGAATTTAACGCAGAGAGACAAAATCTTGTATCGTACACGTTTGCATCTCTCATATACCGATACACCTGAACAGGTCAGACAGGTTCTGGCTACGATACGTGAATTGATTGATCAACATGAATTTGTCGATGAAGAGAATTCAAGGATTCGTTTTTTAGAATTTGGCGAATATGCCCAGGAACTTGAACTGTATATTTATATTAAAACAAAAGATTTTACTGAATACCTTGGGCACCGAGAAGACATCAATTTACGAATTAATGACATCATCGAATCTGCAGGTGCCCACTTGACGGTTCCTGTAAAAACTATCAATTTAAATCAACCATCAGAATTGCCCTCTACATAATTAATAAAATCGAAAGAGATGCCAATTGTATTATTGTCGGCAGCGGCGCCATTGGACAGGAACAGCAATTCTAAGCGCAGCAAACACGGTGCCAAGTTACCCTCTAGGGCATGTTTGGTGTTGATAAAGTAATCATGAGCAACTGAAATGGAATCGAAGAAATAAAGCAGCTTGAACGTCGGTTAACGGCACAGAGCGATAACATAGCCTTCTCCTGTTTGTTATTATGTTCTGGTTATATAAGATGTAACTATTCGAGTAAAACGGTAAGTATTAAATGAAGCTGACCAATCTCATACTGAGCAATGATGAAAATACTGTTGTAAGAATCCTGGTCCTCACCGGCATTGCCTGGTTGCCACTGGTGATACTGACATTTATCGACGGAACGTTATTCAATAAAGACGTCACCATTCCGTTCATAAAAGATGTTGCGCCCTATATACGATGCCTGGTCGTAATACCTCTGCTGGTTATAGCCGACAATATTATCGAGCCGATGATGGCAAGAGTCATGAGTTATCTGAAGACATCCGGCCTGGTTCCTGACACGGAAACGGAAAAGCTCAACGATGCCGTAAACAAGATGGCGTATCTGATGAATAATAAATGGATACTCCTGATGTTATTGACGCTGGCCATCTTGTTCAGTTTTTATATGCGCTCAGATTATGATGAGATGTGGACTGAAAGAGGCGTCACTTCGTGGATGTTGCAGCTTGATAATGGTGTGGTGGATGAAACGTTAGCAGGCTCATGGTTTCTATTGGTCACTTCGCCTTTGGTATCTTTTTTGGTATATCGCTGGATGTGGCGGTTTATCATCTGGTCGATATTCCTCAAGCGTGTTTCGAAAGTGAAGCTAGAGTTACGTGCCAGTCATACAGATCTTGCCGGCGGCCTTGGCGTAATTGGCGTGGGTCATGCAATATTTATAATCGTGTTCTTTATCCTGGCAACGCTGTTATCATCAGATCTTGCGGCGAATATGCTTTACGAAGAAGAAGTGCTGGTTAGTGTAAAACAGATCGTTATGGTATTTATCGTCCTTAGTATCATCGTGATCATGGTGCCTTTAATGTTTTTTGTCAGACAACTTGTTGACCTGAAACATAATGCATTGGTCGAATACAGCACACTTCAGAACCAGATATCAAATGATTTTCACAAACACTGGATCAAACAAGAGGCGGATGACATGGTTGATTCGATGCAGCCATCAGCGATGGCTGACTATAGCGCAGTGTTTGATAATGTTAAAAACATGCGCATGGTGCCATTCGATACTAAAATGATCGTTTTTATGGCCGGCACGTTACTGGTCCCGTTTTTACCATTGGCACTGATCGAGATATCCGTCTGGGATATCATACAAAATATTGGTGGTGCCCTTATCTAGCTATTAACTGAAGACAGCTAAAACTATAGCCATGTCTGATCTCGGTCGGTGGCTATAGCCAGCAGGCTGGACTGGTTTTTTAATAGTATTTATTCTTTCAGAAATTAAGAGTATATTTCTTAAAGAATTATAAAAGCATTCATGGGTATCAGGGTTATAAACAGGAGAAGCGTAATGTCATGTATAAATTCATTAAAAATATTTCGTATGCAGAAAGCCTTAGTGCTGCAAGCAAGTGTTGTGGCAGTGACATGTTTAACTTTAGGGCTTAGTCAGAGTGCATATTCAGTAGGTGGCGGTATTGTCACCGACGATACTTCTTCCTTGAGTGGTGCTGCCAGAACTGAGCCATATTCCCCTTATGCGCAGCGCAACTTCCCTGACCGGCCACTTTGGGGCGATACCCATTTACATACAGCTGTTTCTTTCGATGCAGGCGCTTTTGGCGCTCGTCTGTTACCACCCGATGCTTATCGTTTTGCCAAGGGCGAAGAAGTGGTCTCTTCCACCGGTCAACCGGTGCGATTATCTCGCCCGCTTGATTTCCTGGTAGTTGCCGATCATTCGGACAACATGGGTTTCTTTCCCCAGTTGCAGACAGGTGCTCCCTATGTGATGGCCAGTGAAAAGGGTCGAAAATGGAATGCGATGGTTAATAAGGGTGGTCAGGAAGCGGTACAGGCTGCTGCTGAAATTATTACTGACTTTTCACAAGGAACGTTTCCTGAAGATTTGATGTCTTTGCCTGGTATGAGCATTTATCGCTCCACCTGGGATGAAACTATCAATGCTGCAGAAGAGGCGAACGACCCGGGCAACTTTACTGCCTTTATCGGTTATGAATGGACGTCTCTGATCAAAGGTAATAATTTACACCGTGTGGTTGTATATCGTGATGGTGGTAATCGCGCCAGGCTGATGGAACCCTATACCACGGTAAAACCGCTGGGTAGCCCGGATCCAGTTGATCTGTGGAAATGGCTGGCTGAATATGAGAAAAAAACGGCAGGACAGATCTTAGCCATCGCGCATAACGGAAACCTGAGCAACGGCATCATGTTCCCGGAATCCAAAGCCCTGGGCAAGAAAGTTGATAAAAAATATGTCGAGGCTCGCGCGCGTTGGGAGCCGTTATATGAAGTCACTCAAATTAAAGGTGACGGCGAAGCGCATTCGTTTCTTTCACCCAATGACGAGTATGCAGATTACGGCACCTGGGACCAGGGTAACCTGGATCTGAGCGAGATGAAGAAAAACGAGATGCTGCGTTTTGAGTATGCGCGATCCGCATTAAAAACCGGATTGCGGCTGGAAGATAAACTCGGCACCAATCCCTATCAGTTTGGTTTGATTGGTTCCACCGACAGTCATACTGCATTGGCAGCGGTCGAAGAAGATAACTATTTTGGTAAACATGCTGGCACAGAACCAAATAAAGATCGCTACCTGCATCCCATGGCCAAGATGGGAGATAAAGAATACAAGGGTTATTCGCCACTGGCATCTGGTTGGGCAGCGGTATGGGCTGAAGAAAATACCCGCGCATCTATTTTTGATGCGATGCAGCGCAAGGAAACCTATGCGACTACCGGTAGCCGCATGATCGTGCGTTTCTTCGGTGGCTGGAAGTTTGATGAAAAAGACGCCAACAGCCGACTACCCGCCAAGGCAGGTTACGCCAAGGGTGTACCTATGGGCGGTAACCTTGCAGCGACACCCGAAGGCAAAACGACACCAACATTTCTTGTTGCTGCACTGAAGGACCCAATCGGCGGCAACCTGGATCGAATTCAGATTATCAAAGGCTGGGTGGACGCCAAAGGTGGGATGCAGGAAAAGGTTTATGATGTCGCCTGGTCGGGTGACCGTAAAGTCGATGACAAAGGTAAACTGACCTCAGTCGGCAACACTGTCGATGTGGCTAACGCCACGTGGACTAATACCATCGGTGCCACCGAGCTGGCCACCGTGTGGAAAGATCCTGATTTTAACGCGAAAGAGAATGCTTTTTATTATGCGCGTGTGATCGAGATTCCAACGCCACGTTGGACTGCTTACGATGCCAAATACTATAAGGTAAGTATGCCGAAAGAAGTTCCGATGACCACGACAGAGCGTGCCTATACCTCACCGATCTGGTACAAACCAAAAAAATAACTGAATCGGGCTGAGTCTGACCAAAGGATATCTATAAGATGAAACAATGCAAACTTACGCTGACACTTATTACCATCACATTCGGTTATAGCCCGGGGAGCGCATTTGCACAGGATATCGGCACACCGACGCCGGAGAACCTGTCTGCCGCCTACACGGGAAAGGTCTACTCGCCCTACGCCGAGCGAGGCTTCCCCGAAGTGCCGCTGTGGGGAGATACGCATCTGCATACCTCTCTCTCTGTCGACGCCGGGTTGTTTGGTAACACCCTGCCACCGCGTGAGGCATACCGCTTCGCACGGGGCGAGCAAGTGACCAGTTCCACCGGTCAACCGGTGCGGCTGTCGCGCCCGCTCGACTGGCTGGTGGTGGCCGACCATTCCGACGGTATGGGTATGATCGACGACCTGCGTAAGGGTACGCCGGATATCCTGGCCTTCGAGCAGGGTGCGCGCTGGAATAAGGGTATTAAAGAAGGCGGCCAGTCCGCGGTAGCCGCCACGCTTGATCTGATCACGACCGCCTCTCAGGACAAGGTCGATCCTAAGTTGATGGCTTCCTATCAGCCGGGTTCCAAGGCCTATCGCACCCTGTGGGATAGAGTAATCGACGAAGCTGATTCGTTCAACGATCCAGGCCGTTTCACCGCACTCATTGGCTTTGAATGGACTTCGCTGGTCACTGGTAACAACATGCACCGGGTGGTGGTCTTCCGTGACGACGGTGATAAGGTCGGGCAAGTGGAGCCCTTCACTATGACCGCACCCTGGGGCAGTCCTGATCCGCGTGAGCTGTGGAAATATCTGACCAATTACGAAACAGTCAGCGGCGGCGACGTGCTGGCAATTGCGCACAACGGTAACCTGTCGAACGGCATCATGTTTCCGCTGGAAGCGCAGTGGAACGGCAAGAAACTAGATAAGACCTATGTCAGTGAACGCGATAAATGGGAGCCGCTCTACGAGGCCACCCAGATCAAGGGTGACGGCGAGGCGCATCCATTGCTCTCGCCCGATGATGAGTTCGCTGATTACGAGACCTGGGATGCTGGCAATCTGGATATGTCGCAGGCCAAGACCAATGACATGTTAGCCGGTGAATATGCCCGCGAGGCCCTGAAGCGCGGCCTGGCAATCGAAGCGAAGCTGGGTACCAATCCTTACAAGTTCGGCATGATCGGTTCCACCGATAGTCACACCTCGCTGGCCACTGCCGAGGAAGATAACTTTTTCGGGAAGCATACGGGGACCGAGCCGAGCGCTGCGCGCTGGGATCATCCTTTCATGAAGACGGATAAAGGTACGATCGAAGGCTGGCAGTCAGTTGCCTCGGGTCTTGCCGCAGTCTGGGCAACGGAGAATACCCGCGAGGCAATCTTCGATGCCATGGAGCGCAAGGAAGTTTATGGCACCACCGGCCCGCGCATGACCGTGCGGATGTTTGGCGGCTGGGACTTCACGGATCAGGATCTGAATTCGCGTATGCCGGCGATCGTTGGTTATCAGAAGGGCGTGCCCATGGGTGGCGATCTGCGACCCGCTCCCAAGGGAGTTAAGGCGCCCAGTTTCATGGTCTACTCATTGCGTGATCCAACCGGTGCGAATCTCGATCGTATCCAGATCGTTAAGGGCTGGCTCGATAACAAGGGTAAGGCTCAGGAGAAGGTCTATGACGTCACCTGGTCGGGTGACCGCAAGCCCGACGCCAATGGCAAACTACCACCCGTGGGCAACACCGTTGATGTGGCAAACGCTAACTGGACCAACACCATCGGTGCCTCGGAACTCGGTGCAGTCTGGACTGATCCCGACTTCGATCTTAAACAGAAGGCGTTCTACTACGCCCGTGTCATCGAAATTCCGACCCCACGATGGACCGCCTATGACGCGTTTCGCTACGGAGTCAAAATGCCGCCGGAAGTGCCAATGGTCACCCAGGAACGCGCCTATACCTCGCCGATCTGGTATACGCCTGGTAAATAACGGGTCAAGAAATTAGCCTTTTACATGTACTCGCAATGACGGGTGTATATTAATAACAAGTAAATCATAAAAATCACAGGAATATTTAGCAGTCTGGTTTGTTGGGCTATGTTGGGGAACTTCCCAGCATACTTTGCGTTCCCTTTAGCTTGATTCGTGCCAGCGTTGTCCATGTCTTAGCCTTGGTAGAAAGTAAACTTGGTAAAATTCACTTAGAGAAGATAGTAAGCGAGATTAGAGGTAATGATTTACTGCATGATAGGCTATTACCAAATTCATTAGCGGACTTAGGTAAAGAACAGATAAGAACAAAGAATGGGGCAACTATACAACTACGGTCAAAAGAGTCTAAGGCAATTAGGGGATTGCATGTTGGTGGTGTATTCCTAGATGACTTCTTAGATAAGAGTTCTCTGTATTCAGATGAACAGAGAAAAAGGTTTTGGAAGTACTGACTGCTGAAATTGTTCCTATTGTAGATCCTGGGGGTAGTCTATGTGTGTCTGGTACACCATTCTCAACTGCAAGGAATGAGCTATACCAACACCTTACCTTAGACAATCCAATGTTCCAATCCTTCACTT
>CAJXZZ010000038.1 GCA_913065105.1 uncultured Gammaproteobacteria bacterium
CATCACGACCACTAATACGATCAGGGCATAGTATATCAACATGCAAAAACCAGGCAGGTCACCACAGGATTTTTTTAATTTGCAGTTGTTACAAATCTTTTCTTTTATCGTCGAATTTTTTGTCGTTATTTTCATGCATTCCTGAAAGTGTAGTTAGAAAAACATACGCTAGCGAACAAGCTATCCCTCTCAGGATCTTCAACAGCTCTTGTTACGTTAGCCAGTACATTCAGGTTTTGTGGCTTGCACGATACGCCTCAGACAGGAGCCGCTCTTAGCTGGTGCTACAGTGCCTATCAAATTTAAGCTGAACTCAATCGTCACGAAGCCCACAATAAAACCCTAAGATTCATTGTAGATCAGTAGATACATGCATTTATTGACAGGGATCAATATTTGTTGCTGGAAATATGCTGCCAGACTACAAGCGCGTCTCATGGTATTCGAGACACGATGAGCCTGACTTGGGCTAAATCTTATATCTGGTTCAGGATGCGCTGCCTCTGTTCCTGATATTCTTCTTTTGTGATTAGACCTTTATCATAAATGTCTTTTAGCTTATCGATGCGTTGTTCGATATCTTGTTCGCTCATCACTGCATCGGGATTAACCACAGGCGCCTGCTTGGCTTCATCATTTATCACCACGCCCTGTTTACAATCAAGCGTCTTGTTAATGTCTTTAGACAGTAAACGATCATCCACACTCATGTCTATTTTGTTACAACCTTCTTTTTCCAGTTGTAGATTGCCTTTGACCATATAACTGCCTCCATACCAGTGTGGAGGGAATATCGCTTCAGCATCAAATTGCATAGGGGTTGTACCGATGTTTTTGCCATCAGCAATTACGTTAGCGCCTGGAGGTGCTGAGTCAATTTTAACCATCCTGGTTTCATTACATGCCTGTAGAAAGACGCTCATGCCTAGTAGGAATAATATTTTTCTTTTTCTGTAAGTAGTCTTCTGGGTCATTTTTTTCTCGATCAATAAAAATATATTTAAATTTAATTGCACTATTAATCTGACTCACGTAACAGCTAAAAATGCATGTTGTAACGTGCATAGTACTATGGGGCTATATTTTTTTCACAAAAAAATGAGGCGGATCGTTCCAGTTAAAGATGCTTGATGGCGGACTTTAAATAAAGTTTTATTTAATTCAACAGTTTTAAAATGTACTCATGCGGGATTGAAGCAAAAGCATAAACAGTACCGCCTTGTTTGATACTGAATGCCTCGGCCTGTTCTTTTGTTGAGAAGGGGACGGCTTCTGCTGCACCCATACCACCAGAACGTTTACTGCCAAGTACGTACCATGCCATGCGTGCATCGATCCAGTTGTCCGCGCCGGGGTTGTCCCAGTTAGCGTCTGTCATATCGTTTACATAGATGGCGGCGATATTTTTTGGTTCTTCGGGCGACAGGGTAAAGGCGATAGTGTCACGCACTGAGGTGAACCACAATGCCTGCTGTTTGTCAGTGAGGATGATCTGGCCTTTGGGACCGTTATGATTGATCACTGTCATCAGGCAATAATAGCCGTTGGCTTCACGGCTTAGTGTCTGTGCGGCGGGCATTTCAACAGGCTGGTTTTTCTCGCAGGCGGCTATCAATAAAACCAGCAGAAAGAGAGTAAATCTGTACATATAATTCTTGATCATGTTTATCACAGAGGCTAAAGCTCACGACGCTGGAATACCAGCAGGGTGGCGATTAAGGGTGTGATTATCCATAACAGCATAACGCTGATTAACAGTGTGCTGCTCATGCCTGCTTCGCTGGCGACTCCGGCGATGCCTGCCGCCTGACTTACACCATCGAACATGCTCAGATTGAGGATGCGGTAGGTATCGGTTGGGCTGATCAGCATCAACATTGAAAACAGTTGCTGGCTGATTAACTGGCCCTCATCGATTAACAGAGCACCGAACAGTAACAGGTCATACAACACGACAAAAACTAGCCATAGACCAATTGCAGCGCCAGCAGCGGTTGCTCTTTCTTTTACCAGTACGCTAACCAGATAACCCAGTGCGATAAATATTGCACCCAGTACCAGTGAGCTTGCCATCATCGAGACATAGGCCTGCCAGCCGTCCATGCTGGCGTCAGTCGCTACGGTCATGATAAGCATGGCGCCGCCGTAACCAGCAGATATGGCGATAAATAAAATCAGCACATGCCCCAGGAACTTGCCCATGATGACCTGCCAACGTGTCACCGGATAGGTCAATAACAACATCATGGTGCCGCGTTCGAATTCACCGACCAGGGCATCGAACGATAACATGAGTGCGATCAGTGGAATTAGATAGACGCTTAAACTGGCCAGGCTGATGACACTGATGTCCATAGCACTGGCTTTTACCGATCCGGTGGGTGCTGAGCCCAGTAACGACAATACCAGAGCAAGCGTGCCAAGTACGATTATAGCTGCGGCGATCCAGCGGTTGCGTAGACCGTCTCGCAGTTCTTTCATTGCCAGTATCCATAACATCTTCATGACCGGCTTCCTTCCATCTTGTCACCATTCATGAAGTGGTTATAAACCTCATCCAGTTTGGGCGGCATAATTTGTAAATCATTCACTACCTCACCAAGATCAGAAATACGGCGGATTAGCGGCATCTTATCGCCATTGAAACAGGACAGGTTCAGTGTCTGATTATTGACTTCACCGATATTAACCTCTGAGCCTAATCGCTCAGCAACGCTGGCTGCTTCGCCCGGTGTGACAGAAACTTTTAAACGTACCGGCAGTGCCGCCTGCTTATAAAGTTCATCGAGGGTACCGCAGGCAATCATGATGCCGGCCTTCATAATAATAAAACGATTGGCTCTGGCTTCAACTTCATTGAGAGCATGTGATGAGATAACCGAGGTCGCGCCTTCTTTATGCAGGGCATCGATTAACTCGTAAAATTGTCGGCGCAAAGAAGGGTCAAGGCCGGTCGTGGGTTCATCAAGGAACAGCAGTTGTGGATTACCCAGCATGGCCTGTGCCAGCCCCAGACGTTGGCGCATGCCTTTTGAATAGGTACCGATGCGTCGGTTTGCTGCATGTGCAAGGCCGACGGTTTCCAGCAGGTTGTCACAGGCGATATTCGATACCCCTTTAAGACGGGCATAAAATGCCAGCACTTCGCGACCGGTCATGGCTTCATAAAAGGCCACACTTTCAGGCAGGTAACCTAGCGTTCTATGCTGCGCTACAGCGGTACTAAATGCCGGATTACCACCGAGCACTTCGACAGTGCCTGACGTAGGCCGGGTAAGTCCCAGCATCAGTTTCATCAGCGTGGTTTTGCCGGCACCATTATGGCCGACCAGCACGACGCATTCGCCGGACTGTATATTAAAATTTACATCAGAAACCACGGTTTCTGTGCCGTAACATTTGCTGACGGAATCTAGAGAGATAACATTATTGTTGGCTGCGGCTGTTGTGGTCTTAGCGGTTGTCATTAGTTTCCATTACTTAGTTCAGCCAGATGCTCAGTGTTGTCTAAGTTTAAAGCGGACGGCAAGGGTAGCATCAATGGCGTGCTGTCAGTGACTCCGCCTGGATGAAGCCCGGGGAATTCTGACTGTGCCCATTTCAGTACCTGTACAGAAGGGCTGTTCAATAATAATTTGGCGAGCGGGTGTCGCCAGACTAGCTGGTCAACTAGATCATTGGGCCTGTAGACCTGATCAGCAACGCCGTTATCATCAATATCAAAAGCGACATTATCACTCCAGTAATTGCCGCGGCCGTCTTTGGACCACTCGATGTAACGCGTGCCAACATATTTTACCTGGCTGCGGTTATTGATAAAGGCATTACCATAGATTTCATTTTTTTCTGAGCCAGCAGTGAAATGGATTCCGATCTGGCATTCTTCAAATGAGTTGTTATTGATCTGATTAAAATTGGCGTTGTAAATAAAAACGCACTTCTCAGCACCGACAACCCGGTTGCCTTCTATCACTGAATAATTCGCGAAGTTGAAAAACAGGCCGCGTTTTTCATCGCCTGATGAGAGGTTGTTTTTTGCGATAATACGATCTGAAAACATTAATGCAAAACCGACATGATTATTGATTGAGATGTTATTGCTGACTTCGCTGTCGTTGGCGTACATGTAATGTATCGCAAAACGCAGATCAGACATGTGGTTGCCGCTAAAAATATTATTGCGGCTAGCGTTTACAAAGATACCGTCACGGCCATAACGAATAACATTGTCTTTAATGATAGAACCTGGGGTATTCCACAGATAGACACCATTGCCGCGATCGTTGACGCGGTGAAACTGGCTGCCGATAATCACATTATTGCTAACCACAACGGACTCCGGGCCTTTCAGGTAAACCCCTATCTGATTATGTTCAAAATGGTTGGCTTCGATATGTGTGCGATCACCTTTGTCGGTGATAAAAATTCCGCTGTCTTCATCTTCCAGAACACTGCCTGAATGCTGGATGCTTAAGCCTTTGATTACTACATCAGGCGCTGATACGGTGATCACATGTGATGAACCTTCGCCATCGATTATGCTGCCGCTGATGTTTTTATTGTTTGGGCCATCGCCTGACAAGATCAGACTCTGGCGGATATTGATTGAACCGGTATAAGTTCCTGAAGTTAGAAGCAGGGTATCACCGGGTTGCGCTGTATCGATGGCAGTTTGCAATGTGCCGTTGCCGGGACTTACCTGCCATTGTTTCGCTAGTGTAGGGAATGATATAAAGAATAAAAAAAGCAACAGCCCACCGGCCAGCCCCTGGTTAACTATGGGGATGACTGGTGAACATTTTTTATGTTGCTTCGATGTCACTAGTGACTATGCAGGCTCAACAAACATACGGCCGCGCATTTCCATGTGCAGTGCATGACAGAACCATTGACAGTAGAACCAATGAACTCCCGGACGATCAGCGGTAAAAGTGATCGATGAAGTTGCCTGTGGACCGATTTCCATGGCAACACCGTAATTCGCCATGGTTAAACCATGAGTCAGATCATCGATGGCATCATTATTACTAACGATGATCGTGACTTCATCACCCTGTTTCACGCTGAATTTCTCCATGCTGAAGTTAGGTGCGATCGACCACATGTAGACACGTACTTTTTTACCATCACGGACTATCTTGGAATCAGTGCCCAGTTCGACACCGTCTTTTTTCGCCTGTGCACTGGCATCTGCCCAAAAAGAGTCACCCTTAGTCCATAATGAAGCCGGATTAACGATGTCGGCACGAACGATAATGACATCGTGCGGTTCGGCGTAGGTTGGGCCATCATGCACGACTTTCATCTTGTCACCGCTGATATCGATGAGCTGCTCGTTCTCCGGTTTTAGCGGGCCAACATTAATGAATCGGTCCTTGGAAAATTTATTGAGCGATACCAGCCATTTGCCATCCGCTTCCTTGGTTTCACCCATGGTGGTGTGGTTATGGCCCGGCTGATAGTGCACATCAACCTTATCGAGGATAGGATTCACTTTTTTGCCCGCATAAGCGTCAACCGCTTTCTGAATGTTCCACTTCACTGCCTGGCTATCCAGGAACAGGGTAGTGAAGGCATTACCCTTGCCATCAAAAGCGGTATGCAATGGACCTAAGCCCAGTTCAGGTTCAGCAACAACGGTATCACGCGGTTTGATCTTGTCGGCGAAAAGATCTGGTAGTTTTCTAACGTCGATGACAGTCACAGTGGGTGACAGTTTACCGTTGAAGACAACGTGAATACCGTCTGGTGCCGTATTACAACCATGCGGACTGTTAGGCACAGGGATATAACGGGTGTACTTAGAACCCTTACGGCCATCCAGTACTGGCACACCGTTGATCTTCTGGAAGTCACCGGCTTTAACACCAGCTTCGATCGCTTTCAGGTCAAATACCACGGCCCAGTCACGTTCGTTGGCGATCATACCTGCCAGGTTTGTAGCTTCTTCACTGTTGTAACAGGTAGAGAATGCATATAGACCCTGATAGTCTGCATCACAGTTATCCAGATTACCGTCGACCATTACCTGCCATGCCACTTTCATTTCATCGCCGTCGATAGCGGTGAAGATGGCATGATATTTTTCAGGTTCGTCGAGAATGCTGCCGTCATTAGGAATCGGCACACGGTGCTCGCCGTTGGCAAAGACATAACCGGTACGCGGGTATTTTTGCGGACGCAGGCCATGAATGTCGGCAGCATTCGGAATCTCGATCATCTTGTCACATTTCATTACGTCACAACGTACACGGGCAACACGGGTGTTGGCCTTGTCGTTCATGAACAGGTAACGGCCGTCATAAGTACCATCGGTGAATGACATGTGCGGGTGATGCAAATCACCATTTTCCCAGACACCACTACGGCCACCGGAATCCAGGTATTTTTTGGTTTCAGGCAACATGCCATCACGCATGATCTTGCGGCTTTCGTTGGTTGAACCCCAGCCAGATGCACTACAGCGGTTGAATACCGGCACACGCATTAATTCACGCATCGAAGGCATACCCAGGATACGCATTTCACCGGCCTGACCGCTACTCCAGAAACCGTAGTATTCATCCAGATCACCAGGACCTACATGCGCACTATTTTTTGATGCGGCGATGGCTGCTTTCGGTGTCATGCCAGCAAGACCGACCAGACCAGTGGTGCCAACAACGCCCGCTAGTGCCGTTAGTTTGACTGAGCCGCCTAGTAGCTGGCGGCGGGTAAGACCTGTACTTTCTGTCTTGTTTTTTTCTTCTTCCATCATCCTCTCCTCATTTAATACCTGCTACGATGCAGGCGAATTAATTAACCCCGGTACGGCAGGGCGTTTACACAATTTATATTTTCTTCTTTAGCTCTACTGCAATTGCAGATTCTTTTTTACTGGCCATCGCGTTATCAACGGCTGTCGAGCGAACACTATGGCGCTCTTTTTTCAAACGTTTCTGTATCATCACCGGACAGGCATGGTCATCTTTATAAACCACCTGACAGTGCAGGCAGTACAGGCATTCGTTGACGTTAATATTGCCTTCCGGATGGATCGCCTGAACCATGCATTCATTACCGCAACGCTGACAGGGTGTGCCGCATTCCTTGTAACGTTTCAGCCAGGAGAACATGCGCATCTTGCCGGGAATAGCCAGAGCTGCACCCAGCGGACATAAGTAACGACAATAAAAACGCTCGATGAAGATACCCGGCAGTAATACCACCACTGCAAAAATCACATACGGCCAGTCACGGACAAATTTTAAAATGATAGCGGTTTTAAAAGGTTCGACTTCGGCCAGACGTTCTGCCCATTCCAGCGAGTACAGTGATATGCCGAATAACAGAAGAAAAATTAGATATTTGAAGGTCCAGATGCGCTCGTGGATCTTCCACGGTACGGCAATCTGTTTAACCTTGAATAGTTTTGCAACTTTATTGATCAATTCCTGCAGTGCACCAAAAGGGCATAACCAGCCGCAATATGGGCCACGGCCCCAGAATAACAATGCTGCTGCAACCGAACCCCAGAGGATAAAGATCAGCGGTTCCATGAGGAAGTATTCCCAGTCGAAACCACTGATCAGGGCACTAAACATCGCCAGGATATTGACCACGGATAACTGGGCATTGAAATACCAGCCGATAACAACCAGGGTGAAAATGAGAAAGCCGGTACGTACTTGCACTGTCAGTCTGGGACGTTTAACCAGCCAGTCCTGGAAAAAAAAGATCAGTGTAAGTACGATTGATCCAAGCCCCAGGATGATGATCTCTGGAAGTTTGAGTAGCCACATTTTTTTCCAGAACGGCTCAGCTACATTTGCGTCAGTAGCGCTAGGACTCTCAACCTCAGTAAGCAGCAGGTATTTTTGTGGTGTTTTATAGTTAAGGTCAAAGGTGAGAAATAATTTTTCTGTGGGGCCAACATCGCGACCCACCAGCAATTCCAGTTTCCACGGTTCGGCGGCGTTAAAATTCATGTTGGCCGGCGTTCTGAACAGGTCTACGTCCTTCAGCTCAGGCGCGCCTTCAGCCGCAATGCTGCGCAGGCGTTTATGGTATTGATCGTGAAAGCGGATAGAGGTATCACCCTGAATGATCTGAAAACGGTCAAAAATACCGCCGCGTACATAACCCGAGCCTTTAAATGAAAAGCGACCATCACCTGCCAGCAGAATGGCCTGTTCACCCGGTTTAAGTTTTTTTATCAGGTTCTTATATTCACCTTCGCCCAGCAGGCTGCGGCCGATGCTAGGTATCGATACCACGGCGGCGTAAAGCTCGATGAAAACCTCATCCGCTGTACCTTCTTCAGGAACATCGCTGGCACGAAAATCATCCTCCTGGTTATAGGCTTCGTTGATCTGTCCCAGGGTTAGTTTTAGTCGGCGCACCGAACCTTCTCTTACCAGTGAAACCCAGTCTTTAATATCATTGATATCAGGATTTACCGTGGCGATGGGGCCGGTTTTTTTCTGTTCGGGTTTAAGTCCGGCAAGGCCATAGTTGCGAGCTACCTTGATGGCGCTGCGTAAGATGTTGTCGTCCATCACCATCACAGTTACTGTGGCGCCAGTGACGATATCTACATTATGGTCCAGCTCACCTGCGACAAGTCTGCCGATATCCATGCCTTCATAATCTTTGAGCATGGCAGTTATACGTTTTTCGGGAATACCTATCAGCACGATGGGTTCATGATGCTCGACCAGCAAGGCTTTCTGGATGATGCCGTTGTTATCCATGGACACCAGCTGGTGTATCGGTTTACCTGAGTACCCCGTGGTATTGACGTAATCTGAGGTCAGGAAAACATAACCGATCTGTTCGCCCTGTTTGAAAGCAGGTGCTACCACCGGATCACCGTCTGCTGTGCCGATTTTGTCGGCACCAGGATAAATATCCTGCACACTGATAACATCAAGAAAACGGGGTAGTTCTGAGCTTGCGTGAGCCGCACCAGTCAACGACCACTGCAATAGCAGTAGTGAGAAAAATAGTCGAATAATGGGTCGAAAATACATAACTAACGAAGGTATCCCAGTCTCACTAAATTATGCGCAGCAGTTGCCCAACCGTGGACAATGCAAGCGATAATAGTCTAATGTGTCAAAGGTGGCAATTATGTGTGTCATATGACACACACCACTTGATTCATATCAAATAAGAATCAAGTCAATAGATAAATAATGGTCTTCACTTATAAAAAATGAAATTTATGGAGTAGTGGCAAGCATGTTATCTACCAATGTAAAAACCACCAGTGACCTGATGTCCATCGCGTTACAGGCAGAACGTGAAGCTATCCGGCGATATTCTCAGTTAACGGTGGATATGCGTGAAGCGAATAACGAATTTGCCGCAGCACTGTTTGAACGTATGGTGATCGAAGAACAGGGGCATGAACGCCTGCTGCTGGAATGGATGGCACAGGAAGGCATCGAAGAAAATCCCAAAATAGCGCCAGTCAGATGGCGTGATCCAAATATTTCGACCACCTATGATGATGAAGCGCGCGACCCTTACCAAAGCTCACCCTACAAAGCATTGGCGTTTGCTGTGCATAATGAGGAGATCGCTTTTCGTTTTTATACCCACGTGGCGGCTGAATCTGAGAATGAGACGGTACGTCAATACGCTGAGATCCTGGCGCGTGAGGAATTAGGCCATGCCGCGTTGCTTAGGGCGGAAAGGCGGCTGGCTTATCATGCCGAGCGCGAAACCAACATGGTTGAGCCCAGACTTAATCCCAAAGTCGTTCATAATGGAGCAGACCTGCTAGCAGCGGCCATTCATATTGATCATAACCTGGCTAACGAGATGAACAAGGTCGCTGAAAGTTATCCCGAAATTGATGCTCTTGCCAGAGAAACGCGACTACAGATTAGCAGTAATGAAAACGCCCTGTATGATGAAGCTATCAATAATAAAAAATCGCCGGGTGAAGAGATCCTCAAGAATCTTGAGCTGCTGCAGTCATATAACGCCTATATGGCAAAAAATGATGACACCCCGGATTCGAGGTTACAGCGACTGTGCGCCTGCTGTGACCGTAGTTTTGCTTTCTACGATGCTATTGTCGAAACTGCTGATGATGAAAACATCATGCTTGCTGCTCAAAAACTAACATCGTCTGCGTTAGACCGTATTGGTATTTTGAAACAGGCGTTAGGAAAAAAATGTGGATGCACCGAGTAAATGAATAGACGCTGTGTAGCGTCTATTCATGGCCTTTGAGCCCGAAACCTACATCAGACATCACCGTCACCCGCAAAGTATATGTGGGCGCTGTTTACCGTGTTAGAATGTGAGTTTGTGAATCGAGTAACACTGCCTACGACGATGCCACGTGCTGTTGAGGTAGCATCAAACACCTGGTATTTATATACAGTAAAAAATATGGCAGACTGGTGCTGTAGTAAAAAAGAGTGTCTATTTTCAATCCCCCGAAGAAGATTTTTTATCATTTTCGCCTGCTGAAAAAACAACAGGTACAGTGTCTTATCTGCAATCGGTAAAAAATAAATATATACGGTTGTTAGTTCATGTATAAGATATTTTCCATATCTATCCTTTTTGTTTTTTCTTTATCAGTCTATGCCTACGAAGTCCCTGAAAGAGACTGGGGCATTGCTGTGGGTCTTAGAAGCGCTAAGATTCCGTATAAATCAGACGAAAAAAATGTCCAGGATTTAATCCCGCTGATATTTTACGATGGTGACATCTTCTTTATTCACGGTTTAACCGGTGGTATAAAGTTATACGATAAAGACGCCTGGCAATTTAGCCTGCTTGGCCGTTATCGTTACTTTGATATCCCCATTGAGTACCAGAATCTGGTGCAAGGTGGTGGGCTCGATGTCGGTGGCCAGTTAAAATATCGTTTCAATAAAAACTTTGAAACAAACGTTGAAATCATGACAGATGATGAGAGCCGTTATTACTCATCGTTAGGTACTAGATATCACTGGGAATCCGGTTCCTGGGATTTGTATCCATACGCAACATTACGTTATAAAAGTGCCGACTTTAATGATCATTATTATGGGCTGGATGGATTTAGAGATCCTGACAATCCATCAACTGCCATCGATAATAAAATAGGCGGCGGAGTAGATCTGACGCTGGGTAGTGAAATTCGTTATCACGTAACCAGCAACTTCTATTTATTAGGATGGGCGCAGTTAACCACTCTGGATAGAACGACTCGTGATTCTGACACTATTGAGAATGGCACCTATGGTGAAGTCTATCTAGGCATCGGGTTCTTCAATGATAAGACCAGAGCAAAGTCATCTTCTTTGAAAGCGAAACCTTACCTTCGCCTGGCCCACGGCTGGGCAACACCATCAGACATGAGTGACATACTTACCTTAAACTGGGAGGATGATGAGCAAAACAATCAGTTAACTTCGTTGTTTTATGGGCACCCGATTGCGGACAGCCTGTTTGGTATTGAAGCATTCGATATGTACATAACCGTGGGCTATATATATCATCACGGTTCAGATCCCTGGAGCCAGACACTTCAACCCGGCCATGGAGTCAACAACGCAGAACTTATAGAAGATAGACATCTGGACAACAGCCCCTGTGACGGCACCTCGCCCTGCACACTCACTTATGACAGACAGCCCACCAATGAATATGTGTTAGGCATTAAAGCCTACTACAATATTGAGTGGCCGGTACACTGGCGGTTCGGTCTGGCTGAAGGTTTCTCATATGTAGAAACCGTGACTAATATTGAACAGCGAGAAATGGACCAAAAAGGTTATAACTCAAGCAAACTGTTGAACTACGTTGATGTCACTGCTGATTTTAGTCTGGGTGATACCTTCGGTGTGAAATCGATGAATGATCTGTTCTTAGGTGTTGGCATACATCATCGTTCATCCATTTTTGAATCATCATCCGCATTCGGAAGTAGTGAAGGTGGCAGTAATTACAATACTGTTTATCTGCAATACCACTGGTAATATGAAGCGATGACTAATTCCATCCCAGATAAAAATGAAGCACCGCCAGCATCCCGTTTGATCTTGGGTGGCGCTATGTTTATAAGTGGATTTTTGCCGCCACTGTTTATTCCTCTGGTGGTAGATTCAGGTCTATCAACAGAATGGAAAACCATGTTATCAGCAGCACTGGTATTTGGTGTTCCTGAAGTCTTTATGTTGATCGCGATTGCAATTCTTGGCAAACAGGGTTTCGACTATTTAAAATCTCATCTATGGAAAGCTATTCGGCCTGCCGATAAGGTTAGTCCTACACGTTATCGTATAGGATTAGTTTTATTTTTTAGTCCACTATTCCTCGGCTGGTTGTTTCCATATCTGGCATTATGGATTACAGAGCTTGAAGCACACCAGGTAAGATTTGCGATTGCCGGTGATATCATCTTTGCAAGTAGTCTGTTTGTCCTTGGCGGCGACTTCTGGTTAAAGATAAAAACATTATTTACTCAAGATATAGATTGAAGGTGGTGGTATGTCCGTCGAAGTAAAAAGAAGTATCTTACAGTTAACGCGATTAGAGCGAATGATGGATGTGATATTTGCACTGGTAATCTGGCGACTATTTACTTTTTTGCCAACGCAGCAAGTTGGTGGTGACAAGTGGGCGTCAGTAAGTGAAATGTTAGCAGCAGAATGGGAAACTTTTGTTTTTGTATTACTGGCGGTGGTCATCGTGATTATCTACTGGCTACAAAATAACTCGTTGCTCGGTAACCTGAAAAAGACCGATGGCATTCATACCGCAATTTCAATTTTTCAGTTGTTTTTTGTTTTGATGTTTATCTACTCGATTGGCGCAGGGATACGTGTTGGCAGTGGTGTGGATTCATCTGCCTTCGAAAGTATTACGGCAATGATGGTTGGTGTGATGTCATTGCTGGGATGGCACTATGCAATGCACAAAGGTAACTTGCTAGACCCTGAACTTAGTGCGGAAGATGTAGCTCTTATCCGTCAAAAAAATATGGCTGAACCCATCACCGCTGCTATCACTATACCGTTTGCGTTTGTGGGGCCGCTGGCCTGGGAGTTATCCTGGTTTATTTATCCGTTTATCAAATATCTATTTAGTCAGGTCAAAAAATCTTGAGTGCACTTTTATAAATACTGCTTAATGATAAGTGCGTCCGTAATTGGCTTCAAACTTCAATGGCAGGTGTTAGTAAAAATTGCCAGCTATCCTGATCCTGAGCGAAGACATTTTTTGTGCACAGCAGCATGATTAACTCTATAAATTAAATGTTGATTGTTGGGTTTTCTTATTTAATGACTGGTGCCTTCTAAATACCTTGTTTTATTAAATACATTGTATTTGCCTGAGGGTTTATTCATCGGCAGGCGTTTTATTTCTTCCAGCGTTGCGGCATCGTATACTATCACTGCGCCATCTGTATCCCAGATACTGAGCAGGGCATATTTGCCGTCGCGGGTGAATTCGACGTGGGCCGCAGTTTTACCGGGAGCCGGGCGCAGTGTTTTGACGATCTCAAGCGTACGTTTATCGATGACATGCATGGCATCTTTGTTAGGGCCGAAGAACACATCGACCCAGGCGTAGTTTGTGTTTTTATGACTGCGCATGAAAAATCCGGGGCCTAATGTTTCGATACTTTTTATGGTTTCCCAGGTTTCCATGTCGATAACACTGACGTTACCTTCTTTAAGGTTGGGTGTTGCCAGTACCGTTCGACCTTTGTATTCAAAGGTAATGCCTGAACCCAGATGTGGCATGCCTGGCAGTTCCAGATCAGGCACGATAACTCTGCCAACGTCCATATCAACCACCTGTCCTTTGCCTTCGCGGGAAGCACCGATCAGTGAGATGTATTCCTGGTCGAAAAAGAAGTCATCGAGATAGTCATTAACGGTTATACGGCGTACCGGGAAAGGTACGGGGTCGACGTTTTCACCAGAGTCTGGGTTGTAATCATGCACCCAGCCACCAAAACCCATAGGCGGCTGATCCTCGTAATTGATCTCCCATAACTCGGGTATATCTTTTAATGCAGCGACAAAACTGTTGCGTGGCGGCGCTGTATATACGGCACTGACTCTCGATGTTTTACCTTTATCATCTTTAACCTCGAAGAGTTTGATTGGGCTCAGGTCTTTTGCGTCCAGTAATACCAGTGTGTGCGGCAGGTAGTTGGCGATCATCACGTAACGGCCATCGGCAGACACGGCCTGGTTACGGGTGTTGATACCGGCGCGGATTTCAGCGACCAGTTTCAGATTGTAGATGTCGTATTTACTGATCCAGCCGTCACGCGAGGCAAAATAAACAAAACGGCCATCGGGCGAGTATTTAGGGCCGCCGTGCAGAGCAAAACGTGATTTAAAACGGTGGATGGGTTCGAACTTGTCACCATCGAGCAGGGTGACATGGTGGTCACCCAACTCGACGACCAGGAACATATTGAGCAGGTCGTCGACTTCAAAAACCGGTTTGTTGGGCAGGTCGCTTTCCTTGTTATGGATGATCTGACTGGCTCTGATTTCATCCATGCCCCATACCGGAGTTTGTGCCAATGGCGTATAAACATAATCGACCAGCGACAGTATCTGTTCGTCATTCAGTTTTTCTTTGAAGGAGGGCATCTGTGTGGCTATACGACCATTTTTGATGACTTCGACGGCGGCTTTTTTTCGCAGGCGCTTCAGGTTTTCCGGAAGAAGAGCTGGGCCCATTCCACCCAGGCGGTATGCATTGTGGCATTCGGCACAGTTATCCTGGTAGAGTTTTTCTGTATTGTCTTTGTCAGGGCTGGCAATAGAACCTTTTGGCATCAAAAGAAATACTAGTGCTACGACGGCAGTAATTAGTAAGACTTTAAATATTATTATCTTCGCGATGGTTGATTTTTTCATTCTTATATTATCTGCCAATTAATCTGTAACGATGACTGTGCCGGTCATTCTCGGGTGAGGGCCACAGCGGTAGGGGAACGACCCTGTTGTTTTAAATTCACGATCATATGATTCATCAGGAAAAATGTAATCCGGTTCTTCTTCACCCAGTGCTTCGAACCACACGCTATGATACTGGCGTTTCTCCTGATTCAGCCAGTTTATCGTCTGGCCACGTTTTATGGTGATTTCCTGTGGGACGAATTTGAAATCTTTGACGATTACCTGAGGTTTGTCAGTGCCGGCAAATGCAGCAGGGTTGAAAGCGGATAGAATAAAAGTCAGTAACAGTGATTGCCATTTCATGATAATGCTCTCAGTATGGTTGGTGCTCGATCGATAGTTACATTAGTATACAAAAAAGGCCGCAAGGCATATAGCCCGCGGCCTTGTTTAGTGTCGAGTTTACCTTACTTAGCTATGGCATTGATCTCTGCATCTTCATCATCAAAACCGAGTTTGAAGCCCAGAGAAACATGATGGAAACGACTATTACTGTAATCATCATGAATCGCAAAACCGATGTTGTACCACTGGTCGGTTGCCATGCTGATATCACCGAGTTTGTCCGAGGTCAGTTTACGTGTCATCTCAATGGTCCAGACACCATCTTTGAGTCCACCAGTAAATTTCACACCCTGACCACCAGTCATTACACGTTCAGCAAGGATGTAACCATCTTCAGACTCGCCAGTGCCTGATTTGTAACGCAGCAGATCCATGAATGAACCCGCTTCTAATAAGGCTTGTATTTCAGCTTCACCTTTCAGCTTGTCCCAGCCACCGCGTTTCTTACCGTCTTTGCCTTCGATCTCAACTTCGGTACGGCTTTCTTTCAGGTACTTGGTGAAACCACCACTCAGGTCAAGTTGTTTAGACTGTGCACCGCTCAGGGCTGAATCATCTGGTTTATGTGGCATGTAATTTACGTCGTGATGACATGACTGCCAGCAACCAGCGCGTTCTGCAAATTCAACTTTAGGGTCGTCTTCACTGTCTGTTGCCAGCATGATGGCCAGTTTGATCTGGTTGTCTGCATCCATCTTGCCACCATCGGCGAAAGGAATCGGTGCATGTTCGCCGTCTTCCCACTGGAACTGCATGTACAGGTTGTCGGCATCATGAGCGGCCTTGATGTTAACCAGTATGCTGCCGCGTTTACCGGGAATCGGCGTAGGTTCAACTTTTTCACCGGATACGATCAGATCACCGATATCCACTTCTTCATCTTCATGACAATCAAAACAGCGATCACCTTTAGTGAAGGCGCGTTTGCCACCGTGGTCGCTACCCTTGAGCACCCATTCCATCGAAGCCTGTCCAGGGTAGAACAGGGTGATTTCGGCTGCCTCTACACCGCTCCAGTCGATACTGGAACCAGATGATGAAGCAGCTGCTGCGGCAGGTTTGGCTGCTGGAGCGGCTTTAGCAGGCGCATCATTCACAGGCTGTTCAGCCGCTTCTGATGCTTCTGCTTTTGCAGAGTCTTTATCGTCCACGAGCTTTTTACCGTTATCGATAAATGCCTGCCACTGTGGAGCGATAGGCCGTTTGTTCTTGGCAACGGGTTTTGAAATTTCTTCTAACTCTTCTTCGCTAAGTTTGTCGTGCACTTTGTTATGTGCAATACCCTTATGACAGTCGATACAGGTATTACCATCTTCCATGGCAGTGGCGTGTTGTTTGCGGGAACGTTTTTTCTGGTCTTCCGGTTTCATCGAATCGAAGTTATGACAGTTTCTGCACTCGCGTGAATCGGTGTCTTTCATCGCATGCCAGACATTTTTTGCCAGGTGTAAACGTTTGGCATCAAATTTTTCAGGCGTGTCGATGGTACCGAGTATCTTGTGGAAGACTTCGTTACTGGCCTCTATCTTACGGATCACCTTGTGTATCCATGGACGGGGTACGTGACAGTCAGAACAGGTAGCGCGAACGCCGCTGCGGTTAGTGTAGTGAATGGTCTTTTTGTATTCCTGGAAAACATTTTCTTCCATCTCATGGCAGGAGATGCAGAAGTCCATGGTATTGGTCACTTCCATCGCGGTATTGAAACCGCCCCAGAAAATGACACCGACGATCATGAAAAATAATGCCGCACCGAGCGTTGTTCCGAGCAGAACTTTGCGCGACATTAAACCGAATTTTCTGGATGAGTTAGCCATGGTTCAGATACACCTTGCTGTTGTTTTTATTGTTAATGTTTATTACATGAGAGACCTTTTATAAAGTCCCTGGTGTAATAAGTTTATATATCAGTTCAAAAGAAGGGCGGACATACATCTGTACGTCCGCCCATTTTTCTTTATATTATAACTGGGCTTACCATTAAGTTACATGGTTAACACGGTTATAAACATTGAACTTACCTGTTGGAGCGTAAAGACCTTTAATGCGTCCTACTTCTTTCAGTGTCTTCGCATCAAAGATGATGATTTCACCGTTAGGCTTCAGACTGTCTGAACGATTCCATACAGATGCCCAAACTTCAGTACCATCTTTGTTGAACTCGAAGTGAACCGCAGCATAACCTTTCTTGGTTGTCAGCTGGATAGTCTTAACAATCTTGCGAGTCTTCTTGTCAAGAACTTTAACTGACTGCTGGATAGCAGGTTCAGGGTGTTTAGTCTGGTCTATCCAAACGTAATCACTCTTAGGATGGGTACGTAAGAATACGCCAGCACCGTCGGTATCAACTTCGTAGCAGATCTTCCACGCCTGATCTTTATGGCCTTTAGGATCATTGCCCCAAACAGTTACTTTACCCACACCAAGATGTGTTGTGCCCGCTACAGGGCCACACTTGTCATCGTTCCAGTTTGCACCAGGACCAGGGTGAGGTTTCTTATCAACATCGATCATTGCTTCAAGTTTGCGAGTCACTGTATCAATAACCACCATCTTGTTAGATGCGTTAGCTGCAATCTGGAAGTAACGACCGGTAGGGTCGAAGAAACCGTCATGCAGGTACTTGGCGCTGTTGATTTGTGTGATTTTGAGGTTATCAAGATCAGAGTAATCAACCTGCCACATCTGACCTAATTCCTTCGCAGCTACCAACCATGTAGGTGCCATTGGAGTGTCATAGATCGCAGCAACACGTGACTCGTTAACATACTCACCGTCAACGTTTACACCACGAGTTGAAACAACTTTCAGTGGTTCCATAGTCATAGCATCAGCGATAACGAAATGAGGAGGCCAGTAACCACCACCGATAACATACTTGCCATCACCTGATACGGCAACGTCACGTGCGTCATAAGCAACCTGTACCTGGGCAACTTTCATGTTTTTAGGATCAGCCCAAAGGTCGATCTTAGTCATCATGCCGTCACGACCCATTACGTACCAGAAACGACCAGCGTCTTTGGCATGCAGTGTTTGATGATGCTCAACCGTTTTCAGTACGTGTACTGCATAACCGGTAGGGATATGCGCGACCACTTCTTTCTTGTCACCGTCGATGATAGCGATTGAACCTTTATCACGTTCGATAGCAATGAAGAAGTTTTCCCAGTTACGGCCATGCACTGGCTTGGTTGGGTAGTCTTTAGGTTGTACAAAAACCTTGTGACGTTCTTTCATCAGAGCTAGAGACATCTCTGCTGGAACCGGTGGTTCCATCTGGATGTAGCGCGCCAGCAAATCGATCTCTTTATCATTGAAGATGTCATCAAAGTTATTCATACCGCCTTCGGTACCCAACTTAATGATTTTCGCAAGGCGCTTCGTTCCTAGCTTAAGCGTACCCTTGGTCTTCTTGGCTTTGTTAGGTTGCGGTTCCAGATTTTTACCGGTTGCACCTTTACGCAAAACGCCGTGACAACCAGCACAACGCTGGAAGTACATGCTTTTTGCCTGCTCAAATTCAGCATCATTGAGCGGCTCGAATGCCTTCTTTTTAGCAAAAGCCACGCCAGAGGACGCCGCCATGCCTACGCAGACAGCAAGTACAGCTGCTCCGTATTTAGTGGTGTGTTTTAGATTCATCAATTTTGACTCCTACTCTTGTTTTACAATAGATTTTATTACGGATTATTTTTGATTCATGGACAGTAATTTCATACAGACCCGACAATATTCCTTATTGGCTTTAGATACATTGACTTACATCAACAATTTTGGGTGTTTTTGATTGCTATTGAATTATTTGACTTACATCAATCATTTGATTATCGACGAGATGTATCTACGAGTAAAGACCCTACTATTAAAGGGTAAATAAATACTGGGTACTTCTCTAGAAATACCACGCCAGTTGAGCAAAGATGCTTGCCCCAGAACTCAGTTGTTTGCCGGGTATCCCAGAATCGATGCCACCGTATTCGGTGCCATCCGGCCCGACGGGAAGACTCAATGCGGCCAGTATCTGCAGGTCCTGTTTCAGGTCATGTGATGTTACCAGTTGTGCCAGCAAGGAACCGTCACTGAGATTGATGAAGGCATTGGGTGTTAGTAGCCACAATGGCGTCATTTCTATCATGGCAGATAACGCGACATAACTTCTGCCGAGGGTAAATAATTCACCACGAATGATGCGCTCTGTAAGGTCAGGATTAGCAGCCAGCGCCTCGGGGCTGTAATCACCACCCGCCTGACCGAAGCCGTTGTAGAAATATTCCGCGACACCGCTGATGTTATGGTCCCAGCCAACCCATGAATAGCTCAGGCTGGTCACCAGGCTGAGAATATTATCCGTCTGTGTGTCGGTCAGTGTGATATCACCACGCCAGAGTGCGCCGCCGAGATCGCTGAGTCCACCGATGGCCAGAACATTGTCATCATAGTGTTGTGCGAGCAACAGGTCATATTCTTTACCGCCGGCAAAACCATGGTACTTGGCGGCGATCGAATCGACATCATTGCTGACATCGCCATTAACGTCGCGCCGCACCACCCAGACGGCCTGCAGGTCATCACCATTCTGAACCAGGTACTGTCCGTACAACATGTCATCACCTGTCTTATACTCTTTATCCACCGCCGATGGGTCGAACGGGTTGAAAAAGTCCATCGGTGTATAGATAAGTCCGTTGCCCCAGCTGACGGCCTGCCTGCCGACGCGGATCACGGTTTTTTTACCAGTGAAACCGACATAGAGACGATCGAGGCGCTGTACCAGCACGCTATTACTGTTCTCGGTTATTACCGATGTCAGATCGAACAGGCGGTATTTATCCGTGGGCACAGGGTCAGGAATCAGTATATTGCCGGGAAGACGATTGGCCAGCTCGATGCCATCTCCGTGGGCGGCGATCAGCTGGTAGTCTGCGCCGACCTCGACCCTGTCTTTCTGCCCGCCGAACTTGAGACGCATGTCACCTTTCTGGTCGATCGTCGGGCTGTCCAGGTAATCACGAAACAGGCTGTCCTCTGGAAAGGTGTTTAACAGGAACAGGTACTTTGCATGGCCGCCTTTGAATATGTTTGTGTCAGCGCCGGCAGATGAGATAAAAGCAGTAGTGGTTATTGCTAATGCTATGTATAAAAGTATGGGCAGACTTTGTTTCAACATGGGTGAGCAGTTTATGACAGGGTGTTCTCCCTCTCCCCCTGGGAGAGGGCCGGGGTGAGGGTGCTTAAATTATAAACCCTCACCCTAACCCTCGGCTTTAGCATCATGCGTCGCTCTACCGGTTACATCCTTGTAACCGTCTCCCAGGGGGAGAGGGGACTGGACTTCGTCACTGATAATCTTACCGTCTTCCATCCTGATCAGTCGTTTGGTGTATTCCATGACGCGTACGTCATGGGTGGCGATGACAAACGTTATGTTGTGTTTCTGGTTAAGTTCGACGAACAGATCCATCAACTGTCTGGCAGTGTGGGTGTCGAGGTTGGCAGTGGGTTCGTCGCCCAGTACCAGTTTAGGTTGACTGACGATGGCGCGGGCGACGGCAACGCGTTGCTGCTGGCCGCCGGAGAGCTGTGCCGGGCGACGGTCCTCCAGGCCTTCGAGGCCAACTTCTTTGAGTATGCTGTGAGACAAAGTTGAACGTTCTGCTGCTGGCATACCGCGCACCTGCATAACAAACTCAACATTTTCACGCGCTGTCAGTACCGGGATCAGGTTGTAGGACTGAAAAACGAAACCGATATTGTTGAGACGCATGTCTGCCAGCTCGCCTTTGCTCAGCGTATCGATCTGTTCATCACCGATAAATATCTGCCCGCTATCAGGGGTATCGAGTCCGCCGATGGCATTGAGCAGGGTGGTTTTGCCGGAGCCCGATGGTCCGGAGAGACAGACAAAATCACCCTTATCGATTTCGATAGAAACCTTATCCAGCCCAGTGATGATCTCGTCACCTTGCTGAAAAGTTTTGCATAAATCCTTGCAGATGACCGAGCTCATGTGGCGATACCTTCGATAAATTTAAGTGTAAATGGCTGTTTCATAATGTTCTGCTTAATCGAATAAAATCAGTTTGAATTCAATGCTTTGATCGGGTCATAACTGGCTGCACGCCAGGCTGGCAGGATACTGGTGAGTAGACCGAGTACGATGACGATGATATTGGCCAATACCATGTCTTCAACTTTTAGCGCAGGATATAACATGCTACTGGCGCCCATCATTTCCATGCCTTTGGCGACGGCCGAGATATCTATACCGCTCTGCAACGGAATGATGCTTGCCACGGCGATAACATTGCCGAGCAGTAGACCGATAAACAACAGCAGGAAAGATTCCAGCAGAATCTGGTAAAGGATCATTGCCGGTCGCATGCCCAGAGCCTGCATCAGGCCTATCTCTCGGATGCGTTCGAACACCGCCATCACCAGTGTATTGACCAGACCAAAGGAGAGCGCAAGAAAGATTATGATGACCCATACCAGTACAAAACCGTCCATCATCGACATCATGCTGCCGAGGTAAGCATCCGCTTCATACCACGGCAGGGTATCTACGCTTTCCCCCGCCGCCTGTTTGATCTGCGGATACCATTTGTATGCATTGCGGTAATCCTCACCGGTAATGGCTATCTCTGAAACCTGGTTTTCGATATTGAGTAGTTTCTGAATGGTGTCGCGACCGGCATAGACATAGGTCTCTTCCAGGCTGACGAGTTTGGCTTTGTAGATACCGACCACTCTGAAGCCGCGGTCGGCGATATTGTTGTCCGGGTCCTGACTCATTACCACCACGCGTTTGCCTAGCCTGGTCTCCAGGTGTTCGGCCATCTTGGCACCGATGACCAGACCTCTGTCATTACTGTCTTCCAGGAAACGGCCCTCGATGATGCTGTCAGGGTCGAAACTGACGGCTATTTCACTGCTCGGTTCGACGCCGAGCAGAACGATGCCGCGGCTGTCGCGCTCGCTCGAAATAACCGCCGGTACCCGCACCCGGCTGGTCCAGGCGACTACCTCGGGTATCTGCAATGCTGCGAGCAGATTGTCTGACGGTGCAGGCATGCTGTTATTGATGCTGGGGTCATCACGGTATTGTGGGTGGTGGATCTGCACTTCCCCCGGCAGACTGCGGATGCTGTTTAATAACATGTCATCAACCATGCCGCGCATCAATGCAGTCATGAAGATCATCGCCCAGACACCGACCGTGATCGCTGCCAGCATGATGGTCGTGCGCCGGTGGTTGCGCCACAGGTTGCGCCACGCGAGAGTAAATACTGCATTGAAAGGTAATGTGTTCATACCGCTCTCATGGCGCTAACAGGTTGCAGGAAAAACAGGCGCAGTGCCGGGTAGATCGATGCCAACAGGCTGCAGATAAAGATGATGCCCGGGCCGAGCAAAATCGATAACACGGATAGGCTGGGGTACATACGATCGGGGAGATTAAATTGTGCGGCCATCTCTGCCATGCCGGGATAAGAAAAACCAACGATACTGAGATAATAGGTCAGCATGAATCCGATAGCTGCGCCGATCGACAGTCCCAGTGCTGACATGAGAGCGGTTTCGGTCATCACCAGTGCTCCCAGGCGTGTCGGTTTAACACCCAGCGCCATCATCACACCAAACTCGCGGGTGCGTTCCAGTACGGACATCAGCTGGGTATTAAGTACGCTGAAAGCGACCAGAATAATGAGTACACCGTACATGAACCAGGCACTGGCGAGATCGGCCTGGATGGCCTGCTTGAGACCGGGCTGAAGTTCGTCCCACTCGAGTACGACGAGTTCCTGGTTGTCTGGCAGCATGTTGGTAACTTCTGCCTGCAATGCAGAAACCGAGTTCAGGTCGACAGCATTGATAACGATGTTATGTCCTCTGCCGTCCATGCCGAACAGATCCTGAAAATAGCCGATCGGCAGCTGTGCCATACTGCGGTCCACATCGCCAGCACCCGATTCAAAGATACCGCTAACGATAACGATACCGGCGGCAAATGATCCGTCATGACCGCTGCCGAGCAGGGTCAGTTCATCACCGATGTTTACTCGTAGATTGCGAGCCAGGACGGTGCCGATGATGATCTCGGCTGCGTTGATGTCGCTGAAGTATTTGCCCTGTTTTATCAGCCCGGGCAGGCTGGAAACGTTGGCCTCGAAATCGGGTTCGACACCGATGAGTTGTAGACCGTAGGAGCGTTGTTCACTGGAGGTCATGGCAAAAGCGACACCGCGAGCGGCGACGTTATTACTGTTCAGGTGTTTACGTACTTTGTCGGCCAGCGGAATAATGTTTTCGATGCTGCTACGCATCTTGGGCTCGTCATTGTAGCCCTGACGCTGGATCTGCAGATGGCCAGTATAGGCTTTTAGCGTATTGTCGATCATCATCTGGTAACTGCCGAACTGTAGCGAGATAGCAAACACCAGGATCAGGTTGGAAAAGATCATCGCGCCCACGGTCAGCCAGGTACGGCGTTTGTGCCGCCACAGGTTACGCCATGCCATGCGCAGGGTGATGCTCACTGACGTGGATTTCGCAGGTTGGAGAGGGTGAACAGGTTGTCGGCATGGTCCTGATCAAACTTGATATCCTGTACTGACATCTCGGTCCACTCATCAGGCGCATCCTGTTTACCCATACGGATAATACTGGCGACGGTACGGCCACCGAGTTCTTTGATCTCCAGCGCTTTCATGCTTTTGACCAGGATATTGTCCTGATCCCAGAACTGCTGCTCCAGCATGATGTAGTCGTCACGTATGGTTAGAATTTCTTTGCCCCAGACGACGGCGGCATCTTCATGTGGAATGGATTCAATGACATAGATGGTGTGGCCATCCTGCTGTCGTGTTTCCAGTAGCGTATGATCATACTGGTCGATGATGTCGGTAGATTTGCTGATGTCTTTGTTAGTGAAATCACTGCCCATCCAGCTCTGGCTCATCATCGACGATGGTACCTTGATGATGCGGTTAACCTTGGGTGCGAAGGTCCACATGTTATTGTCGTTGGTCAGGGTACCGTTGCCGGCATCTTTTTTTGGTTCGGTGACACGTACCAACGTGGTTTTTTCACCCTTGGTCCAGGAGCGCATCGACATGCTGCGCTGCCAGTCGGGTCGGTGGATGGTCATCGTCATTTCTGAATATGAAGACAAACCGCGCCATTGATCCATCGCCTGTTGTATCAAATCTTTTGGCTCCGGTGTGGCGGAGTAGCTCGGAGATGAAAAAAGACAGGTAAATAAAATGAAAAGCAGGTGTTTCATGTTTGTTCCCTAACGATGAGATCAGGTCGAGTTTATATGTCTGCATTTTGCAGAACAATAGCTAATAGTCATAATCGATAAAGAAAGCATCAGTCGGCAAACAGAAATCGATAAAGTCATAGCATCGATGATGTTGATTGATTTTTGATTGATATTAATCAACACCACCCCCAATATAATTTTATAGGCTGAAAACCGGTGCCTCTGTGGCCGGATTTTTTGTTTGCAGGTTCAATTATTTTTAACAGTTCACACACTAACTAAAGTATCCTTCAACGATGGAATATAAAGATTATTATCAGATAATGGGAGTTGAACGTAGCGCGACTCAAGATGAGATAAAACGTGCCTACCGAAAACTAGCGCGTAAATACCATCCGGATGTGAGTAAAGAAGCCGACGCTGAACAACGCTTCAAAGAAGTCGGTGAAGCGAATGAAGTGCTCAAGGATCCGGAGAAACGTGCCGCTTACGATCAGTTGGGTGCCAACTGGAAAGGCGGGCAGGATTTCAATGCGCCGCCTGACTGGGATGCAGGGTTCGAATTCAACGGTGGCGGTTTCACTGGCGGCGGTGCCCAACATCACGGTTTTAATCAGGCCGATGCCAGTGCGTATAGTGATTTTTTTGAATCCCTTTTCGGTCAGGGTTTTCAACAACAGGGTGGTTATCAGCAGCAATCTGGTTCCCACTCAGCGGGTAATGACCATCATGCCAAAATCCTGATCGATCTGGAAGATGCCATGAAAGGTACCACGCGTTCGATCAGTCTGCGTGTACCTGATGTTGACACTGGCGGTCATGTCACGACAAAAGAGCGTACGCTCAAAATAAACATCCCCAAAGGAATTAAACAGGGACAGCATATTCGCCTTAGCGGCCAGGGTAACCCGGGCATGGGGCAGGGCAAAGCCGGTGATCTTTACCTTGAGATCGAATTTAATCCGCATAGTATTTACCGTGTCGAGGGACGTGATGTGTACCTGGATCTGCCCGTCACACCATGGGAAGCGGCACTGGGTGCAAACGTTAAAGCCCCAACACCTGGCGGCGTGGTTGATATGAAAGTTAAACCAGGTTCTACCAGTGGCAGTAAGATGCGACTGAAGGGTCGGGGGATTCCAGCCAGTTCCAGCAATAACAGTGCAGGTGACCTGTATGTGATCTTACAGATCGCGTTACCACCAGCAACGACCGACAGTGAAAAAGCGGCTTATGAAAAAATGCAGCAATCGTTCAGTTTTAATCCGCGCGAAAAACTAGGGGTGTAAACATGATCAAGCAGACAGCAGATATTCTTATCGGGCAAATCATAGAAGATGAAACCCGGCTAACCTTGCGCCAGTTATGTGATGCGTGTGCTGTTCGTGCCGAATACGTTATCGAACTGGTCGATGAGGGTTTTATCGAACCCAGCGGCATGGAAAAATCACACTGGTGTTTTAACGGCGTAAGTATCAGACGCGTACAGAAAGCAAAGCGGTTACAGCATGATCTGGGTGTTAATCTTGCCGGCGTCGCACTGGCAATCGACCTGATCGATGAGATTGAATTTTTACGTACTCGGCTTGACAGGATGTAAATATGTTTTGTTAACAGCAGCCCCGTGGTTTTGCTCAAGAAAAAAACTTACCGGGGCAGAGCTTGATTAAAAAGATTCTGTGTTCTGTAATTCAGTTGGGGTTAGAGAGGTTTTTTGACCGAGCCGATAAGCTTCCACCAACGCTTTTTTTAAATTTGGCTGTTCATCTAGGTTGTCTACCGACAAAATTTTCTGCGCTATATCCTGTATATCTCTGAAGAGTTTGTCTTCAAGCCAGGCATTTTCAAATGCTTTAAAGTCAAATGCACCTTCGTTTACATGCCCGATAGTCAGTCCTGTGGCATTGCTGAAGAAGATTGTTTCAGCCTGCATCATTTCATATTCATAGGAATATGGATCAAGGTTTATTGTTTGGGCAAGTAGTGGATATAGGTCGGGTAATCGGCCAGCTGTCTGCATATAATGGTCGATATCTATTTCGATAGAGGCAGTGAGTTTTTCGCCTTTGTAATAAAATTCGACGTTTGCTGTGATGTGATTTTTCATGGTTTATTCAGATTTTTTTCTGCGCAGGAAGAAAAGAAATTTTATCCGCAAATGAACGCAAAAACCGCAAATAAAATATTTTTATTATTTTAAAAATTTGCACCCCAAGAGCATTTGTCGCTTCGCTCGGGCACGTCTATTTGTGTGGGGTTGCGTAGCGGTAAGCGGACTAAAAGTTTTTAACTCTTTTCTAAGACGTTAAAGAGGCAAACAACAACGGTAATTTTTCTGGCAGCTTTTCTACGTGATCGATGATGGTATAACCGCCTGCACCGAAAATATCCTGTATATAGTCATCGGCTTTTCTGTCCAGACTGATGCAGTAACTATGCATACCTCTGGATGAAAGTTCATCGACCGCTTTTTTGGTGTCGCTGATCAGGTATTTTTCATCTTCGACATCGATATCGGCTGGTTCACCATCGGTGAGTATCAGCATTAATTTCTTTTCAGCTGTCTGTGCTTCCAGATAGTGTGACGCGTGGCGTATAGCGCCGCCCATGCGGGTAGAGAAACCTGCATCCATCGCAGCAAGTCGCGCTTTTACTGTATCGTCAAAGTGTTCACTGTAACCTTTGATGTGATAGTAGCGAACGTTGTGCCGTGTGTCGGAATGGAAACCGGCAATGGCGTATTTATCACCGAGTTGTTCGATGGTCCATGCTAATAATGAAACCGCTTCCTGGCTCAATTGCAAGATGCTTTGATCCGAACCATCAGGGACATCGTTTAGCGATGCCGATAGATCCAGCAGGATCATAACGGCAATATCGCGGCCATCATGTTTGTGGCTCATGTTGATGCGAGGGTCGGGTTGAGAGCCGCATTTGTAATCGATCAGCGAGCGGATAGCGATATCAAGATCTAGCTCACTGCCTTCTTCCTGGTAGCGTACCCGTACAAA
>CAJXZZ010000039.1:0-20000 GCA_913065105.1 uncultured Gammaproteobacteria bacterium
CCAATCTCAAGTTGAAGGACATGAGTCTATATGCAGATATGATACAAAGATTATATAAATTGGATAGGAATGATTCATCGGAGGAATATTAGCATGTACGAAGTGAGCGGATGGCACAGCTGGTGAAGGAACCCCGCAGGAATTAACTGCCACCAGCATTATTGCTGCAAGAAACCCCAAACACAGAACTTTAAACCATCTCATAAAAACCTCTTAATCTCTACATAGCGGACTCTCAAATCACAACAACTACACAACAGCTATGTAAAACGCCACTATAAACTAGAGTAACAATATTCTATTCATTAATAGTATAGAACAGAAGGTGAATTGCCATTGTAACAAATAAATTACAGATTCAGTCCAATTGGCAACATTCATAAATAGCTGCAGGATGAATTATATTCGGGCAATAACATTTGTAAAACTATGGAATATACTGTTTTCATTAAGAATAATCGCACTAATATTCTAAATTAGAGTTGCATTATACACGCGACTGCCCTATCGTAACGCCCAGCATAAACCCAAAAAAACTATCGTTATATATACATTCTTCAGGAGAATATCATGAATCCACTAATGACTATCAAGGGCACTTTAGCCGTTGGTTTTATCCTCGCTCTAGCCGTCGCATTTGGCATGGGCAGCGGCGCTGACGGCTTAAAAGCCGCAGCAATGGTTTGGTTACACGTAATGGCCGGTGTTGTATGGATCGGTTTACTGTACTACTTCAACTTTGTTCAGGTTCCTGGCGTTGGCGCAGCATTGGCTGATACAGACGGCCCTGGTCCTGCAGCAATCAATAAATACGTCGCACCAACAGCATTACTTTGGTTCCGTATGGCAGCAGCCGTAACCTGGTTGACCGGTCTTAGCGCTTTGGCAACTATCGGCGGCGGCATGTCAGGCATCATCAATGCATTTACTTTTGCTCCTGGTATGGCAATTATTGGCATGGGCGCATGGTTAGGTACTATTATGTTATTTAACGTATGGGTTCTTATCTGGCCTAACCAGAAGAAAATACTAGGTCTGGATGGTAAAGAACACAGTGCAGAGGCCATTGCTTCAGCTAAGAAAATGGCGCTGATGGCTTCACGTACTAATACTGCGTTATCCATCCCTATGCTGCTATGTATGGTTGGTTATGCGCACGCGCTTTAATCAGTAGCTTTAGCTTTTAAAAGGCGGCTTACTGTTTGTGCAGTAAGCCGCCTTTTTTATTGAGTGATATTTTTACTTAACGTCTCTATTTGTCAGGCATTTAGGGCATTACCCCGCAATACCTAATTAAGACTCAGTCGCAAATGCCAACCAATAATACCCCCTGAAGACACCACCCTGCCTGTTGCTTTACACAAAAGTACGAGTATAATCAGCCCCTTAAAGCGGTAGCAATGTCTACCGCTTTTGCTTTTTATGCAATTAATTTACCAGCGCTATTTATTTAGTAAAAACAGAAACATGACAACAAACGAACACATTATGAAAACCTATGCACCACTTGATATCACTTTTGAACACGGTGAAGGCGTTTATCTTTGGGATACAGATAAACAGCAATATCTAGATGCATTGTGCGGTATCGCTGTTTGTAGTTTAGGTCACGCTCATCCTGCCATCACTAAAACAATTTGTGAGCAGGCTGCAAAATTATTGCATACCTCCAACCTCTACCAGATTGATAAACAGCAACATTTAGCCGATCAATTGTGTGAGATCTCTGGCATGAGCCGCGTTTTTTTCTCAAACTCGGGCGCAGAGGCTAATGAAGCCGCCATTAAAATTGCACGTCTGTATGGTCATCAACAAAATATAAAAAACCCAAGCATCATTGTCATGGAAAACAGTTTCCACGGCAGGACCATGGCAACCTTAAGCGCCACCGGTAGCCGAAAAGTTCAGGCGGGTTTCGAGCCACTCGTACAGGGTTTTGTTCGTGCGCCATACAACGACATACAATCGATTAAAAATATCGCTGAAAATAATAATGACGTTGTTGCCATCCTGGTCGAACCCATACAGGGTGAAAGTGGTGTCAATGTTCCAGATCAGGATTATTTAAATCAGCTGCGTGAAATTTGCGACCAGCAAAACTGGTTATTGATGCTCGACGAAATTCAAACGGGTATGGGCCGTACAGGCCAATGGTTTGCTTTTCAGCATAACAATATACAACCTGATGTGATGACATTAGCTAAGGCACTGGGCAATGGCGTGCCCATTGGTGCCTGCCTGGCAAATGAAAAAGCCAGCGAAATAATGCATCCTGGTAATCACGGCTCAACATTTGGCGGCAACCCTCTAGCGTGTGCAACCGCCTCTACGGTAATCGACACCATTAAATCGGAAGATCTAATTTCTAATGCCAAAAAGCTAGGTACATATATGCTGAGCGGCTTGACTGAAAGACTTTCACCGCTTGACGGGGTACGTGAAATTCGCGGGCTGGGTTTAATGATCGGTATCGAACTCGACAATGATCAGTTAAATCACGACTGCTCTGAACTGGTGCAACTTGCTCTGGAACAACAGCTGCTTATTAATGTTACTGCGGGTAATGTCATCCGCTTATTGCCGCCATTAATCATTAATCAGCAACAGGCAGACATCATTATCAATACAGTAAGCGAACTGGTTATCAGCTCACTACAAAAAGCTGTCGCTTAAACCCGCCGAAACACCGCAAATTATATACAACGTAACTATGAACACCTCAAGCAAGACAGTAAGACATTTTTTAACACTTACCGACCTGAGTTCAGATGAATTCAGGCAGATAATCCACCGTGCCATCGAACTAAAAGCCATGCAGCATCGAGGTGAAGTCTTTGAACCGCTAAAAAATAAAGTACTGGCAATGATTTTTGAAAAATCGTCAACCCGTACCCGCGTTTCATTTGAATCTGGTATGGCGCAGTTTGGCGGTCACGCAATCTTTCTCTCGCCACGTGATACACAGCTAGGTCGCGGCGAACCTATCGAAGACAGCGCCAGAGTATTATCCAGCATGACAGACTGTCTAATGGTAAGAACCTTTGAACACGAAATAGCACAACGACTGGCTGAATACTCGTCTGTGCCGGTCATTAATGGTTTAACCGATGATGTCCACCCGTGTCAGTTGCTCGCTGACATGCAAGCCTACTTTGAACATCGCGGTGACATAAAGGGCAAAACAGTAACCTGGGTGGGTGATGGCAATAATATGTGTCATTCCTATATGCACGCAGCAAAACTTCTCGAATTCAAATTAAACATTGCCTGCCCCAAGGGATTTGAACCACAGCAGTCGTTTATTGATGAGACCCGTGACTTTATAGAAATTACCCAGGACGTTTCTGCCGCCTGTACAAACAGTGATTTAATCGTTACTGATGTCTGGGCCAGCATGGGACAGGAAGAAGAACAAAAAACCCGTGAACAGGCGTTCAGTCGATATCAGGTAAACACTGAATTAATGAACCTGGCGAACGACGATGCATTATTCATGCATTGCCTGCCCGCTCATCGCGGCGAAGAAGTCAGCGCCGATGTTATCGATGGCAAGCAAAGTGTGGTTTGGGATGAAGCCGAGAATAGACTGCACGCACAGAAAGCATTGCTTGAATTTTTACTGGTAAACTAGAGCCGAATATGAATGAATGGCTGAATAAAACGTTTGCTCTTAATCAATCATTTCAATAAGTTTTTTACTTCCATGTGTGATTCCACTTCACGCTATGCTGCTGTGTTTTTCATTATTTTGTGCTCACAAAATATTCTCGCAGAAGGCATAATTAATGACGCAAACCCTGCCACCACAGATACAGAAAAAAAACCTGGACAGGCACGAAATCTTTGCCCTGCAGAAGATAAGACACCCGTAAAACATGTCCCGCCACGTGCATTTTCTGCAGAGAATAGCGCCAACACAGAAATTAGCGCTGACTTTACTAAATCTAGCCGCGATGGTTCAACATCACTCGATGGCAACGTTGTCATCGAACAACATCTATTACGCGTCACTGCGGATCATGCTGACTACAACAAGCAACAGGACAAACTGACGTTTTCCGGCAACGTTCACATAAACACAGAAACGCTCTCCCTGGAGGCTGACACTGGCACCGTCAATATGGACGATACTGGCAAAAAAGCAGAATTTAATAACATTAAATTTTTTATCCCAGATAGCAACATGAAGGGTATAGCCGAAACCATTCGCTCTGGTGAAGACAAACAATCAACATTAAACAATGCCAGCATTACCAGCTGTGATTTATTTGACCCTGACTGGTTGATCAGCGCCGATGAAATTCAACTCGACCATGTAGACGAGTACGGTTCAGCAGATGATGTCGTTATTCGATTTAAGGGTGTGCCATTTATGTACACGCCTTACATGGAGTTTCCTATCAGTGACAAGCGGCGCAGCGGTTTATTGTTTCCTGAATTTGGCACCTCCTCATCAAGAGGTATTGAACTTGCCGTACCATGGTACTGGAATATTGCGCCGAACCAGGACGCTGTTTTAACACCACGTTATATGGAAAAACGTGGGCTGGAATTAGGCGGCAATTATCGTTATCTAACACAGTCAAGCAATGGTGAGTTAAAAGGCGCTTACTTAGCCGAAGATGACATCACGGAAGAGGCTCGCTATCAGGTTCGCTACCTTCAGCACTCCCGCATAATGTCTAACCTGTTATTTGATGTTGATCTACAGGACATCTCCGACCCTGACTATTTCAATGATTTTTCTAGTAATATAGGCACTACCAGTCAGACCCACCTGAACCGCCAGGCCACCTTAAATTACAATTTAGATAACTGGCATCTACGAGCGCTAGCGCAAGATATCAAAACCATCGATAACATTACCCCGGTAAGTGATCACCCCTACGAGCGTTTGCCTCAATTAATATTTAATGGCGGTGAAGAGATCGCAAGCAGCTCTGTATTTTTCACGCTGGATTCCGAATACGTCGATTTCACCCATGAAGACGAAACAAAAATCACTGGTACCCGAGCCACGATCCGACCCGGCCTGCATTTACCACTCAGTGGGAGCGCCTGGTTTTTTGATCCTGCGGTCAAGTTCAGCCACACACGTTACGATGTAGGCACCGAGGGGAACTCAAGCACCCCCGGCACGTCGCAAACCGTAGAAGACCGCAACCTGCCAATAAGCAGTATCGATAGCGGACTCTTTTTTGAACGCTATCTAGACAATGGCAACCAGCAAACACTTGAACCACGTCTATATTATTTGAACGTACCCTTTGAAGATCAGAGCACCATACCATTATTCGATACCAGCATACCTACCTTCAGTGTTGCTCAGCTATTTCGTGATAACAGATTCGTCGGTGGTGACCGTATCGGTGACACCAACCAGCTCACCTTTGCCTTAACCAGCAGAATTCTAAGTCCTAACACAGGAAACGAATTAATCCGCGCCAGTATCGGGCAAATATATTACTTCGAAGACAGAAAGGTATCTCTGGATGGCTCGGTCGATACCGCCAAAAAATCGGATGTCATCGCTGAGCTCGCGTCCAACTGGGGTCGCTGGAAAAGTGACATTAATCTACAGTGGGATTCAAGCAACAGCGAATTATCAAAAGAGAACTATTTCCTGCATTATATGTCAGATGCCAGACACCTTTTTAACATAGGCTACCGTAAACAATTAATTAACAGCAGCATTGATATCGAACAGACTGACACTTCTTTTGTCTATGCTATCAACCGAGAATACAGCAGTGTTGTACGCTGGAACTACTCCTTGAAAGACGATAAAAACATCGATGCCATCGCAGGCATAGCCTATGATAGCTGCTGTTGGTCAATTCAACTATTAGCACAACGACGACTTAAAAACACAACAGCCTCGACAATCGTTAATGATGATGCCTATGACAACTCAATACTGGTACAATTCGTGTTTAAAGGTCTAGGCAGCCTCTCTGGCAGTAAAGCCAGAAACACACTAGAACAATCAATTTATGGCTACACAGATATACTCCAATAAGCAACACTCACTAAACCACATTATGTATAAGCTACTCTCTCAAATATTTTTACCTTTATTATTCACATTATTTACCAGTGCATCTCATGCGACATTGCAGCCACTGGATCATATCGTCGTTGTCGTTAATGAAGATGTCATAACAAACACTACACTGAACAATCGTCTTGAAGATTTTCGCAAGCAATTAGGCATCAGCCAGGTATCACGAATAAAACCTGAGGACTTAAAAAAACAGGTTCTTGAAAGAATGATCCGTGATTCAATCCAACTGCAACAGGCAAAACAACTTGGCATTACGGTTGACGATTTAATGTTGAACCGCACGCTCGAAAAGTTAGCTGAAAGCAATAAGATGTCACTTGATATGTTTCGCGAGACCATAGAAAAAGAAGGTCTCAACTACTCTCGATTTCGTGAGCAGACACGCGATGAGATAATCATCCAACAACTTCAACAACGTGTCATTGCCGGTAAAATCAGCGTTTCTGATCAGGAAGTACAGCAATATATCGACCAAAACGAATCATCAGATTCCTCCAAAATTAATTATCATCTACGACACATCTTAATTGCAATACCTGAAGAGGCATCACCTGACGACATTAGTAAAGCAAAATTACAAGCTGACTCTGTGTATAAAAAGATTATCTATGGCTCAAAATTTGAGGACATGGCCATTAAATATTCGAGTGGCCGAAATGCATTAAAGGGCGGTGACCTGGGTGATCGCAAGGCCGATGAACTACCCGAACTCTTTGTCGATACAGTCAAAAATCTAAGTACCGGCGAAACATCAAAACCGGTAAAAAGTGCCAGTGGATTTCATCTATTACAAATAGTTAGCAGTTCTAACGATCAGCTGATGGTCAAACAAACACATGCGCGCCACATCTTACTTCGTACCAGTGATGCAATGAATGATGAACAGGCACGTAAAACACTTTTAGAACTCAAGCAGAAAATAAAAGACGGTGCAAATTTTGCTGAAATCGCCAGCCAGTTTTCAGAAGACCCCGGCTCAAAAATAAAAGGCGGTGATCTAGGCTGGGTGGGACCTGGCGATTTTGTACCCGCATTTGAAAATGTTGTTAACAGCTTATCTATTGGACAAATATCAGAACCCTTCAAAACCCCTTTTGGCTGGCACATACTGGAGGTTTTAGAGCGCCGTGATCATGACCAGACAAAAGCCAATAAAGAAAACCAGGCTCGCAACGCCATACAAAAAAGAAAGGCCGATGAAGAACAACGGCTCTGGTTACGCCGCATACGTGATGAAGCCTATGTTGAGTTTATTGATGAGGACAGCTAAACAAGGTGCCCACTCAAGATACAACCAAGAAAAAAATTGTTATCACTTCAGGCGAACCCGCTGGCATCGGACCCGACATTTGCCTGAACCTGCCGGATATCGAGGGTGTTGAACTCTACATCATTGCTGATCCCGTTTTAATAAGTGACCGCAAAAACCAGTTATCAAAGGATGTGCCGTTAAATATTCACCAGGACATTAATAGGTTATCTGATTATTACCAAAACGATAAACTGAACATTATCCCCCTTAACTTACACGCAACATCCAAACCAGGGATACTTAACCCAAAAAATAGTCACTACGTATTACAGATGTTAGATCTTGCTAGTGACTTGTGCACACAGAAAAAAGTTAATGCTATGGTTACTGGACCTGTACAAAAAAGCATAATCAATGAGGCTGGTTTTAACTTTACTGGACACACTGAATATCTGGCCGATAAATCAGCCACAACACCCGTTATGATGTTAGCGACTCAAAGTTTACGCGTCGCGTTAGCCACTACACACTTACCATTAAAAGATGTCAGTCAGTCAATAACAAAAGAATCATTAACTGAAACACTGATCATTTTAAATACATTTCTCAAACGACAAGCTGGAATAAAAAGACCAAAAATATTAGTCTGTGGTCTAAACCCACACGCTGGTGAAAACGGCAACCTGGGTAACGAAGAAATCGACATCATTATCCCCGTCATCGAAAAACTAAATCAAATGAATATGGATCTTGTTGGCCCACTGCCCGCAGATACATTATTTACAGAAAAATACCTGGAACAAGCTGACGCTGTTCTCGCTATGTATCATGATCAGGGCTTACCGGTACTCAAGTTCAGTGGATTTGGTAAAGCAGTGAATGTCACACTCGGTTTACCTTTTATACGCACATCGGTTGATCACGGCACAGCATTAGATCTTGCAGCCACCGGCCTGGCTAATAACAGCAGCTTAATTGAAGCTATCAACATGGCTGCAACGCTCAGTCATAACCAATAAATCATGCAACACTACGCAAAAAAACGTTTTGGTCAGAATTTTCTAGTTGATAACTCAGTCATTAATCATATCGTTGATAGCATTCATCCGCAGCCGGATGACCTGATGATTGAGATAGGCCCCGGTCTTGGCGCAATGACCAAACCATTATTAAGTAGATTGAACCGTTTGAATGTTATTGAACTGGATCGCGACATCATCCCTAAATTGGTTAACAACTGTGTATTCTCTGACATTACTAATAAAGAGAAACTAATTGTAAATCAACATGACGTCCTTAAATTTAACTTTGAAGAATTTTACTCTCAGCAATCTCGATCAACACAGCAGCCTGAACAAAAACTTCGTATCGTTGGAAACCTGCCATACAACATTTCAACGCCGGTATTATTTCATCTACTGAATTATCGACATCTAATTCAAGATATGCATTTCATGCTACAAAAAGAAGTGGTTGATCGAATTGTCGCAACGCCTGGTATTAAAAATTATGGCCGACTAAGCGTTATGTTACAAACCTATTGTACAACACAGGCTTTATTCGACGTTCCCCCTTATGCTTTTGAACCCCCACCTAAAGTCAATTCGGCCATCTTACGTCTACTACCCAGGCCACAGTATGACGAACAGATCGATAATTTTTCACACTACGAAAAACTTGTCAGACAGGCCTTTTCTCAACGGCGTAAAACTTTAAGAAATACTCTCAAAGAAACATGCACCACTGAACAGATAGAGCAAGCAGGCCTGTCCCCCACACAGCGCGCCGAAGAATTATCGGTTTCTGACTTCGTCAATTTATATAAAACGATCAACTGATTCCTTCGCTTTATCACCTTAACTTATTGAGTCTACTTACATAAACCACTTATCGATTATGTGAATGCTATACCCGGCAAATGTTATAATCGGCGCATAACCCTAACCGTACAGCATCAAATATAACCAATGAACAAAATCGATATTGAAGTTCTACCTGCTTACATAGCGGATCAATCTGACCCAGTAAATAACCATTATGTATTTGCATACACGGTTACAATTCACAATAATGGTTCAGCAGCCGCTAAATTATTAACTCGGCACTGGGTAATTACTGATGGTGACGGGCAAATTCAAGAAGTGAAGGGTGATGGCGTTATTGGCGAACAACCCCATTTGCAACCTGGAGAGGGCTTTCAATACACCTCCGGCACATTTATGAACACCCCTTTTGGCACTATGCATGGCAGTTACCATATGGTTACCGATTCTGGTGAACAATTCGACGCCAAAATCCCGAGCTTTCAGCTTACCGCACCAAACACACTCCACTGAAAACAGCGGTCATCAAAACCTTTTTCAAGCATTAAAAATGGCGTTAAAACATAGCTATACTATATTGGCACCTATTTACGATACGATCGTTTCAGGTCCAATCGATGCTTATCGTATGAAAAGCATTTCAAGATTAAAATATACAAATAATAAAAAAATTCTCATCAATGGCATTGGCAGCGGTTTGGATATCCCATATCTACCAGATGATGCCCGCTACACCGGTACAGATATCACCCCTGCGATGTTAGCCCGTGCAAAAAAGCGAGCTCAAAAATACAATTCAGACTCTCCTCTTAACATTAATTTTCAAATTGCAGATAGCCAGGCTTTACCATTTCAAGATAACAGCTTCGATCACATCATAATGCATTTAATTCTAGCAGTCGTACCTAATCCAGTATTGGCGTTACAGGAAGCTAGCCGCGTATTAAAACCAGGTGGCAACATATACATCTTTGATAAATTTATCCGCCCTGGTCAATTAGCCATCGCACGTCGTTTGCTTAGTATCTTTATTCGTCATATCGCAACGCGCACTGATGTAGTGTTCGAAGATGTATTAAAAACCTGCCCTCAACTAAAAACTATGCATGATGAACCCGCACTTGCTAAAGGCTGGTTCAGGCTGATAGAGTTAAAGAAACAACATTAAAATAACATAAGTGGGGTAAACCTATGGCGACGTATGCCATTGGTGATGTGCAAGGATGTTTTGATGAGCTAAAGGCATTACTAACTCAAATAAATTTCAATAGTGACTGTGACCAGCTCTGGTTTTGTGGCGATCTAGTCAACCGCGGCCCAAAATCTCTAGAAACGTTACGTTTTATTCGCTCACTTGAAGACAATGCTATTACCGTGCTGGGCAATCATGACCTGCATCTTCTGGCCACCGCTTACGAACATAAAAAACCTGGGAAAAGAGATACATTTTATGAACTGTTAACAGCAAGCGATGCAGCTGATCTGTTTAACTGGTTGCGCCATCAACCTCTGGTCATCCATGATAGTGAAAAAAATATTACGTTACTTCATGCCGGTATCCATCCTGACTGGAGCATCAAAAAAACATTGCAGCTAGCAAAAGAAGTCGAGCAGATATTACAGAGCGACAATCATATTAATTTTTATAAACACATGTATGGTGATAAACCTTTCATCTGGGATGATTCATTATCTGGCTGGCCGCGTTTTCGATTCATCACCAATATACTGACTCGCCTACGCTATTGTGATGCGCACGGCAAACCCGCTTTAAATACAAAAGGTGCGCCTGGCAGTCAGGCAAAACATCTATTACCATGGTACGAAGTGCCTGACCGAAAAACACAGGACGATGTCATCATCTTCGGTCATTGGTCCACGCTGCCACATGCAGGCATTACAAGTATAAATAATGCCTATGCAATTGATTCTGGATGTTTATGGGGCGGCATGTTAACCGCCATGAGAATAGATCAGGAACCGTTTGAGTATTCACACCTTCATTGTGCAGGCGCACAGAAACCGCCCGTCAGGCACTTAAAAAAACATAAAAAGAAAAGCAAAAACAATAAGCGCAAAAAAAAGGGCACCACGTAGGTGCCCTCTAATCGGGAGTCTATAAATCTATTGCACTTAATATGACAGACCACTATCACAATAGTTCAAATTATTTATTTTCTTTCTAAGGTGACAAAACGACAATTATATAAATTTTTTTCATCTGACTCTCGCACTAAAACTTCCTTTTCAACCCATTGACTCTCATCAAAATCAGGAAACCATGCATCGCCCTTAAACTCACCATCAACATAAGTGATATACATACGATCAACTTGCGGCAATAACATCTGGTAAATCGTACTACCACCAATTACCAGGAGCTCTGCCGAATCAGCAACTAATGCAACTGCATCTTCAAAACTACTGACGCACTCAACCCCTTCAAACTGAAGGTCTGGATTTCTACTTAGTACGATATTAGTCCGACCCGGTAGAGGTTTACCTATAGATTCATAGGTTTTTCGCCCCATGATGATGGGTTTCCCCATAGTCACTGATTTAAAATGAGCGAAATCAGCAGGTAAGTGCCATGGCAACTGGTTATTATCGCCAATAAGATGATTGCGATCCATCGCCGCGATAATCGAAATAACCATTCCCTAAACAGCCACAGAAGCCTTGATGTGGGGATGTGCTTCATAACCGATCAATTCAAAGTCATCAAAATTGAAATCAAAAATTGATTTCACCTCTGAGTTTATCTTCATTGTCGGCAAGGCAAACGTTTTACGGCTTAATTGCTCTTCTACTTGCTCAAGGTGATTTGAATACAAATGCGCATCACCCAATGTATGCACAAAATCGCCCGGAATCAGATCACACACCTGTGCAACCATCATAGTCAACAACGCATACGATGAAATATTAAAAGGCACTCCCAGGAAAATATCTGCGCTACGTTGATACAACTGACACGACAACTTCCCATCAGCGACATAAAACTGAAACATCATGTGGCAAGGTGGCAGAGCCATATTTTCTATCTCGCCAACATTCCAGGCGCTAACGATAATACGTCGAGAATCAGGGTTATTCTTGATCTGATCAATGATTTGAGTAATCTGATCAATATGACCACCATTCGCCGCTGGCCAGTTACGCCACTGATAACCATAAACAGGCCCTAAATTTCCGTTTTCATCAGCCCACTCGTTCCAGATACGAACGCCATTATCCTGCAAATATTTAATATTTGTGTCACCACTCAAAAACCAGAGCAGCTCATGGATTATCGATTTTAGGTGACACTTCTTGGTGGTAACCATCGGAAAACCATCACTCAGGTCAAAGCGCATCTGATGACCAAAAATAGATAATGTTCCAGTTCCGGTTCTATCTTCCTTTTTAGTTCCGTTATCACGCACGTGACGCATTAGATCAAGATATTGTTTCATATGAAGTTCTTACTTAAAGACGATTTTCTTAGCTTTATTCATGGCAATAAAATAAATAACGATACCAAATATTATCATAGGCAACGATAAAATCTGGCCCATACTCAACCAGTCGAAAGCAATAAATCCTAAGTGTGCATCGGGCGTTCGGTAAAACTCAGTAATAAACCGGAAACTACCGTAACAAAACATAAACACAGCGGATATTGCCATCAGTGGCCGCGGTTTTGACGAGTACCACCATAAGATTATAAACAGTAACAGTCCCTCAGTGAATGCCTGGTATAGAGAAGACGGGTGACGCGCTATGTGGTCACCATAATCAAATGCCCAGGGCATTATCGTTTCCATCGGCCGGCCCCATAACTCCTGATTGATGAAGTTGCCAATTCGGCCCGCGCCCAGACCAATAGGCACCCAGGGCGCGATGAAATCTGAAACCTGAAAGAAGCTCATGCCATTATTACGACCAAATAAATACAGCCCAGTAAACACCCCTAACATACCACCGTGAAAGGACATGCCGCCTTGCCAGATATAAAAAATTGACACTGGGTTATCAAGAAACAACGGAAAGTTATAAAACAACGTGTAGCCGAGACGACCACCCAGTATCACTCCCAATGCCCCGTAAAAAATAACATCCTCTACCTGTTTTCGCGTCCAGTCTATATCTTCACGTTTAGTGCGTTGGATACCATAGAACCACGCCCCGACAAAACCGATGAGGTACATCAAACCATACCAATGCACTTTTACAGGGCCAAGAGAAAGGGCTATAGGGTCAATTTCTGGATAAATAATCATGGGGAAGAATCTTAACAGAAAGCTCTAAATTCAATACAGAAATTAATATTACAAGAACAAATGATTAACCTTGAATACATCGAAATTTTTATAGTAAGCAAAAAAATAACCACGACCATTTCTGATTGGGTTTTTCTGCATTAAAGTATGGCGGTGCCCTACTCTCACGTGAGCAGGTACCACACTACCATCGGCGCTGAGTAGTTTCACATCTAAGTTCGAGACGTGATCAGGTGGTTCATACTTGCTTGCGCTCCGGCAAAAAGTCCAGTTCGACACCATCTTCCTGACCGAGCTAACGCTTAAAAACAATATAACTTCTTGATTTTTATATAATATAGTGGCTCAACTGTTTCAATTATCAGATTAACGGTATGTGAAAATAGTCAATTTTGGCTTATACTTTGACACAGAAAGTCAGTACTATTGTCAACACTCCTGTCACTTTCTCCTAAATGTTCCCAAAGTTTCTTGATTGCCACCATACTCCGAATACTGCCTGATTCTATACCGTATAAAAGAGCGAGATAACTTAAATGAAACAATTAACTTACATTTTTCTGGCCTTACTAGGCAGTACCATGCTTATTGCTTGCAGTAGTGGCGCTAATGACGACGACAACTCTGCCGGTGGCGGTCGTGGCGGCGCTCAGAATGGTTTCCTGAACCTGAGTATTACAGATGCGCCTATCGATGGTGCAAAACAAGTATGGGTTCAATTCCGCGGCGTTGAACTAAAACCAGCATTGGCAGAAGATGTAATCACAATATACTTTAAACTGCCGATGGACATAAACCTGCTAGCCTTACAGGGACAAAATAGTTTTCAGATGCTCACCAATGCGATACTCCCTGCTGGTAAATATGACTGGTTAAGACTGAACGTTATGGCAATTAATGATGGCATTTTGGATTCTTACATCAAGTTAGATGACAATTCAGTCCATGAGCTTGATATACCAGGCGGCAGCGAATCAGGCCTGAAAATCATCGGTGGACTCGAAGTCATCGCAAACACACCCACTAGTATGACTATTGATTTCGACCTTAGAAAATCGATTGTTATGACAGGTGTAGCTCAATACAAGTTAAAACCCGTACTAAAACTGGTAGATGACACAACCGTCAGCTCCATAGTAGGTACAGTAGAAGTGTCAGCGCTCACCGATCCAGACTGCCCTGACGCCGATCCGTCTACAGGTAATGCGGTCTATCTGTACAGTGGCTTGAACATATCACCTGACGACGTCGACAACATCGACCCTGAACCAGTCGCCAGTGCGATGCCTACCCTGAACAAACTTACTGGTATATTTGAATACGATTTTGGCTTCATACCATTAGGAAAATATACCGCAGCTTTTACCTGTGAGGCTGATCTTGATAATCCGGAACTGGATGATGCCATCATATTTAGTCGTGGTGTAAATATAAATCTTGCGAACACGGACGAACTACTAGTAAAAACTTTCCGCTAACAGAAAGCGCTGCCGGTTTACCTGTATTCCGTTATATTAAAACTTTTGATCCAATCTTCCAGTTTTTCAAAAGATAGCGGCTTCGAAAAAAATCTTCCCTGTATATGGTAACACTTCATTTCCACCAGTAGATCGATCACCTCCATCTCTTCTACCCCTTCTGCGATAACAGACATACCCAGATCATGGGCCATCGTGATGGTTGCATTTACAATTGGGTAATTCTGGGCGCTTTTATTCAAGCCGATGATGAATGACTTATCTATCTTCAATTCGTTTATTGGAAATTTTTGCAAATACGCCAGTGACGAATACCCTGTACCAAAGTCATCGACAGAAACACCTATACCTGCTTCTGAAAACTTCTGTAAAACTCTTGCTGAACGAAGCGGGTTGCTCATGATCGCATTCTCGGTAACTTCTATTATTAAACCGGATGTTTTAAAACCACTCACCTGCATACTGACTTCCAGGTTATCCAGCAGTGAAGTGTCCAGTAAATTTAACGGTGACACATTAATAGAAACCTTGAAACCGGGATGTGCATCCAACAATTGCTTTAGCTGCGGCAAATGTTTATCAAAAACTGTTAGTGTCATCTCTGCGATCATGTTCTCTCTTTCCATGATCGGGATGAATTTATCGGGTGATATTAACCCAAGGCGCGGGTGATCCCATCTCGCTAGCATCTCACAGCCACATACTCTTCCTGTACTTATGTCTACCTTCGGCTGAAACACTGCATAGAACTGGCCCGACTTTATTCCTTCACGAATATCAGTTGTTAACTGCAGGTCTTCGACCCTGTTCTTATCCATGTCTTCATGATAAGAAATAACTTTAAGACCCTGGTATTTTGCTTCATACATTGCAACGTCCGCGTGCTGTATCAATAGTTCTGGCGTTTCACCGTTCTCAGGATATATAGCAATACCGATACTTGTTCCGACCTGTAACGTATGGCCGTTCACCTGAAATGATGGCTCTAATAAACCAGCAAGCTTCATTGCCAGCTTCTCTGCAACCACACGTTCTACTCCTTCGATGATCGCACAGAACTCATCACCCCCTATCCTGGCGATCGTGTCAGAATCACGAATACCTAGATCGAGGCGTTCGGCTACGACCTTCAGCGTCTGGTCACCGACACTATGACCCAGTGTGTCATTGATATCTTTAAACCTGTTGAGATCAAGCAACAACACGGCAAAACAACTTCTCTTTCTGCTGGCACGTGAAATCGCATGGTTTATCCGGTCATTATTTAATGAACGATTTGGCAACCCGGTTAATTCATCATGCATGGCCTTGTATTGCATACGCTCAGTCTGATCGACCAAAGTTAACCTCATGCTCTCCAGATCATCGGAAAGATTTCTGACTTCACTAATACGTGTAGATAGCGCCACATTTGTGTTGCATTCACCTGCAGCAACTGATTTCGACCAGACTCCTAAGGCTTTAAGAGGTCGCATGATCACAATAGTTAGGTAACTCAATAAGAAAATGATACAAATAAAATAAACACCTAGAATTAACAGGCTGCGCTGTTTAACTAGTGACAGTCGATCATTGACGACTGCTTCATCAAAACCAAGCTTAAACCTTGTATAAGTGACAGCACCTAACTGAATATTTACAGGTAAAGATATAAAGTAGATATCGTCATCGTGCTGACCAATATAACGATCTTCAGAAAAACCAACTGTATTCAAAGTGAGGCCCGCATCAGGAAATAAGCGGTTACCATATTCATCCGCTAGTTCAATATACAGCACCTCTCCACCTAACAATGCAGACTCCATTAGTAAAACAACTTCATTTTCACTGTCGATTGACTTTTTAGCATCTATAAAATCAGACAACAGGCCAGTTAACTCTCTAACATGCCCAACAAATTGTTCTTCGACGTTATTTTTGTATATGTCGATAATCGTGAAGTACAAAAAAGGCAATGACACGAGATGTATTAACAAAACACCCAGCATCACATGCCTCGTCATGCTATAAGTTTTATCTTTCCGCAATCTACTCACCACAGTATTTGAACAACCTCTATGTTTTCCATGCTCTCGATAGAAGTTATTTCTACAAAAGTTACGTCACCCTTATTTTCCAACAAATGATTGTTAAGCTCCTTAAGAGAAGTCACCTCAAGAATTTCTTCTCTACCTTGGCGGAAGATCGCTTTAACTTGTTTTCGCTTATAACTGCTTGCAGTCATACGCATAATGTTTTTCAAAAATTCATCATAAAGATCTACTGACTGAAGATTAATTATGGGATTACTGACGGATTTGTTATCCGTAGACTTAAGCCCCAGATACAACCTGCGAATATCTCTGATAGACATGACTTCTATATTAGAACCTCTTGCCGCTATCAATGCTACTTTAGCTTCACCTGAACCAGCTGGTAAAGTGAACGCCAGTAGTACAAACATGCAAAATATTTTGACGGTAAACCCCGAAGGATTTATTTTATTCGTCTCGATGGCAGTAAATACAGACATGATGATATCTAGAAAACGAAGTCCAGTCCGAGAGTTATCGAGCTGGAATCACCTTTAATAGGTACGATGACACCCTCATCAATCACTTTGTCATACTGTACTTTTAACGCCATATTCGTATAGAAGTCCCAGCGTACCCCTATCGTCGTAGTATGGTGATTCTCATCATTACCTGCTGTATTGATATCCTGCTCAAAAGCTGAGTATGTGATATGCGGGGTGAAATCGCCGATCTGATAACCAAGCGACATCATGTATGTATCAATATAGATATTATTATCGGGACGTCTGTAATTATTGAATTCTGACAATACCTGCAAATCGGCTAGACTGAGGTTAATGGATAAGCCTAGAAACTGCTGCTTTATATCTTTTATGACATTGACACCGTTAATGTCACGATTAACCAGGCCTTCCATATAAGATAAACGCAGATCCAACCAATCATTTGCGATGTCACCAACAATGCCAACCATATCGTTCCAGCTCTCATCAACAGGTACGCCAAATAACAGACCTAGTAACTGATTATCGTCTGACTCTTCATTACCATAATACAAATTGATACTGCCATCCCAGTCACCCAGGTTCTTTTCATACAACAGGCTGATACCGTTATAGTTAGTAATCTGCCAGGTGTACAAATCGGCGGGTGGCCTTATCCAGTAATAGGCGTAACCGACATCAAAATAATCACTGTAATAATAAAGCGGTAAACGTTTGCGCCCAAGCTGTACTGATAACTCTGGGGAGACATGGTAATTAAGATAAAGCCAGTCCACATCGATAGTAGAATCTGATGCACTATTGGCAACAATCTGCGCTATAAATGAAAACTCATCCGTAAAGTACGTTGAAAGCTGTATACCGAGTGTTGAGTCTGGAGTGAACGACCAGTCGTTGTCATATATCCCAGTTTTTGGATAATCCGCTAGAAATTCATTACCTTCTGTCACTCTTCCTGCGAATAGTGAGCCAAAGCCATTGAGGTCGATATCCGCCTGAACAGGCGAGTTAACAAGCAGTGCAATCATAAAGATTGCAGCAACACTGAAATTATTTACTCTAGTTTCTATGTCAAAAAATAGCACCCTGTAAGTATAGGTAATTATTGCAAGTATTCCTGTTGCAAAAACAAAAGATATGTAATTAACAATAGCTTTCAATCAATAGTAAATGCCAGCAGTTTCAGCGCAATAAAAATAGATTTTAGGCAAAAAAAAACCCGATCATTTCTGATCGGGTTTTCGGTATTAAAGCCTGGCGGTGTCCTACTCTCACATGGGGAGACCCCAAACTACCATCGGCGCTGAGTAGTTTCACTTCTGAGTTCGGGATGGGATCAGGTGGTTCCTACTTGCTATTGCCGCCAGACAAACTGGTCGGAATATTAGACACTTAATTGTTATAAATAACAGTGTCTAAAAGTCCTAAACTGGAAAGCCAAATTATTTAGTAAATATATTCTAGTGTTACACCCAAATAAGCTACCTTTGTGTTTTACATCAAGTAAAAACACTTGGGGTTATATGGTCAAGCCTTACGGTCAATTAGTACAGGTTAGCTTCACACATTACTGCGCTTCAACACCCTGCCTATCAACGTCGTAGTCTTCGACGGACCTACAAGGAACTTAAAGTTCCAGTGAGAACTCATCTTTGGGCCGGCTTCCCGCTTAGATGCTTTCAGCGGTTATCCGTTCCGTACGTAGCTACCCGGCAATGCTATTGGCATAACAACCGGAACACCAGGGGTACGTCCACTCCGGTCCTCTCGTACTAGGAGCAGCTCCCATCAATTCTCAAACGCCCACGGCAGATAGGGACCGAACTGTCTCACGACGTTCTAAACCCAGCTCGCGTACCACTTTAAATGGCGAACAGCCATACCCTTGGGACCTGCTTCAGCCCCAGGATGTGATGAGCCGACATCGAGGTGCCAAACACCGCCGTCGATATGAACTCTTGGGCGGTATCAGCCTGTTATCCCCGGAGTACCTTTTATCCGTTGAGCGATGGCCCTACCACTAAGAACCACCGGATCACTATGACCTACTTTCGTACCTGCTCGACGTGTCTGTCTCGCAGTCAAGCGCACTTCTACCATTATGCTCATTGCGCGATGTCCGACCGCGCTGAGTGCACCTTCGTACTCCTCCGTTACTCTTTAGGAGGAGACCGCCCCAGTCAAACTACCCACCATACACTGTCCCCAACCCGGATAACGGGTCTAGGTTAGAACTTCAAACATACCAGGGTGGTATTTCAAGGTTGACTCCACGATAACTGGCGTTACCGCTTCAAAGTCTCCCACCTATCCTACACAGGTAGGCTCAAAGTTCAGTGCAAAGCTATAGTAAAGGTTCACGGGGTCTTTCCGTCTAGCCGCGGGTAAACTGCATCTTAACAGCTATTTCGATTTCACTGAGTCACTGGTGGAGACAGTGTGGCCATCATTACGCCATTCGTGCAGGTCGGAACTTACCCGACAAGGAATTTCGCTACCTTAGGACCGTTATAGTTACGGCCGCCGTTTACCGGGGCTTCGATCAAGAGCTTCTCCGAAGATAACCCCATCAATTAACCTTCCGGCACCGGGCAGGCGTCACA
>CAJXZZ010000039.1:25000-27418 GCA_913065105.1 uncultured Gammaproteobacteria bacterium
CAGACACGCATATGCCAATATTTGCTGGCACCTATTTCCCCCCCGTGCAAAAACACGGTTTACCAGCTTTCAAAAGCTTGCTGCACCATATCAATGAAATCTGGCAAACACGCGGGGCTGACATATCACGGCAGTCAGATTCACTAGAGTCGACCTATCAACGTATATATGAGTCATCGAAACCGGCTACAACAGACTTTAATCGTATAGCCATAGATATCGCGCGAAACCAGATCGAGAAACAGTTTGATACTGTAAACGGTGGTTTTAGCGGCGCGCCCAAGTTCCCACACCCATCTATTATGGAATTCGCTCTCAAACACTGGAGCTACAGCAAAAAATCCAATCAGGCTGACCCGCGTATCTTGCACAGTGCTATCTACAGTCTAGAAAAAATGGCGGATGGCGGCATCTTCGATCACTTGAGCGGAGGATTTTGCCGCTATTCAACCGATGAGTTATGGATGATTCCGCATTTTGAAAAAATGCTATATGACAACGGTCCTTTATTATCTCTATATAGTCAGGCATGGAAAATTAACTCAGACCCATTATTCTTCAACACGGTTTGCGAAACCGCAGACTGGGTTACGCGAGAAATGCAATCAGCAGACGGCGGTTATTACTCAGCACAGGACGCCGACTCTGAAGGCAGCGAAGGTAAATTTTTTGTCTGGTCAAAAGATGAAATTACCTCACTATTGAATGCTGCTATTAGAGACACCGATATCACAGCCGAATCCACTGCATTATTCAAAGAACGTTTTGGCCTGAATTTAGACGCAAACTTTGAGGGTTCATGGCACCTGCATGGTTACGTTCAACAAGCAGCACTGGCAAAAAAACATCAGCTTGATGAAAAAGAACTGGACACACAATTCCACTTAATCCGCCACTATCTATTTAAACATCGTGAAAAACGTATTCACCCCGGTACTGATACAAAAATATTATGCGCCTGGAATGGATTAATGATTCACGGCATGTCGATTGCCGGCCGCCTGCTCGATAAACCTGAATATACTAAATCCGCAAGACTGGCGGCTTACTTTCTCAAGAACCACTGCTGGAAAGACCAGCAACTGTTTGCAAATTATAAAAATGACAAAGCCTCACTTGCGGCCTATCTTGATGATTATGCCTTTCTTATTTATGGCCTACTCGAATTATTGCAGAGTCAGTGGGATAACGACCTCTATATATGGACGCTTGAACTTGCCGACAAATTGCTTTTAGACTTTGAAGATACCAACTATGGCGGTTTTTACTTCACCAACCATAATCATGAGGATTTAATTCAACGATTAAAGAGTTTTAGTGATGATGCCATACCCTCAGGCAATGCCATCGCAACGCTGGCGTTAAATAGACTCGGCTACCTATCCGGCAGACAACAGTATATCGACGCAGCAGAGCGCTGCCTTAGATCATCCTGGTCAGCTATAAACGATGCTCCCATTTCACATTGCGCACAACTAAATGCACTAAACGAATATTTAACGCCACCTGATATTCTCATCATCAGGAGCCAGGCCAGTCGTCAATTAGATGAAGAAAACTGGAGCACCCTCACACATCAGCATTATTTACCTTTTACACTGGTATTTAACATTCCCGCAGACCAGGAACCGCATTCCACGTTGAGCGAGAAAACCGCTAGCGACACCAACCGCGCGTACCCTTGTAGCGGGCGGCAATGCCACCAACCCATAGAAAACATAGACGAACTACAAACCTACCTGCGGAATAACAGTTATCGCGTTCTGGAATAAATAGATGAAAATCGCTTAAAAACAGCCAATTCACTGCAATCTTTGCAATAAAATCATAATGAGAACAAGATCATGCAACCCCTATAGGGGATTGCACTAGTTGATAGTTTAGAGGTATGGTTATACCTTCTAAATTACACATAGTCAGTAGACTGTCTTAATAACCACATACGCGAGGATACAACCATGGCTGAACGTAAGCTAACCATTATTGCAACAAAGGGTACCCTGGACTGGGCCTACCCTCCATTTATTCTTGCAAGTACTGCTGCAGCCTTAGGCATGGAAGTTTCAATCTTCTTTACTTTCTACGGCTTAAATCTGTTACTGAAAGATACCAATAAACTAAAAATCACACCTACAGCGGCACCTGATATGCCAATGAAAATGCCATTTGGCCCTAAATGGTTACAGAAAATCGACTTTGGCCCTAAAGTTCCTAACGTGATGTGGAACATTCCTTTCATGGATCCAATATGCACTAGCCTGATGAAGAAAACTATCAGCAACTGCGGCGTAGCATCTATTGCTGAACTACGTGAACTTTGCCAGGAAGCTGAATGTAAATTCCTTGCTTGCCAGATGACTGTTGAACTGTTCGGTCACGATACAGACGCATTCATCGACGGCATTGATTTCGTCGGTG
>CAJXZZ010000040.1 GCA_913065105.1 uncultured Gammaproteobacteria bacterium
TGCTTTTTTGTGTTGTCATGGTGTTGGCGTATTTTGAGGCTGATGTTGTTAGCGAAGATGATGTAGAGAAGCAGGATGTTTCTTATGGTTATGATTGCGGTTATATTGGTATGCATTTTTTCTTATAGTCGAATAGAAGTCCAAATAACATACTTCGTAGTAGAGCAAACGTGTTGAAAAAATAAATGAGGGAATAGCATGAAAGACAGAATTTGTAATAATATTACAAATACCTGCGTAGCCATTCTTGCGGTTTGTAAATAATAAATTTCGGCAAAAATTGATAAAGGGATAATAATGAACACATCCCTGAAAAAATAATTAAAACTTAACGTTTGGAAACTAACATGACGAAACGAATTAAACGCGCCCTTCTCGGGCTTGCCTTAGCTGGTTTCACATTTACGGGATTTACTCATCTTGTTGTCGCGGCTGAAGTCAGCCCGGATGAAGCTCGCGCCATCGCTAAAGAGGCCTATATTTACGCCAACCCGCTGGTGGATAATTACCGTATCCTGTACTCCCATTTCGTGGATAGTAAACATCCTGAGTTCAAGGCACCCTGGAACCAGATCTCGAATGTAGCCCGAGTCTACACGCCTGATGATAAGGAGGTACAGACCCCGAATTCTGATACACCTTATAGCTTTGTGGGTCTGGATCTACGCACTGAACCCATGGTGTTTACCTTGCCGTCAATAGAAAAGAGTCGTTATTTCAGTGTCCAGCTTATCGATCTGTATACACACAATTTCGATTACCTGGGCAGCCGAGCAACCGGCAACGATGGGGGGAGTTACCTCATTGCCGGCCCAGACTGGAAGGGCAAAATATCGAAGGGTATAAAAAAGGTGATTCATTCAGAAACCGAATTGCTAGTAGCACTCTACCGCACACAATTGTTCAGTCCGGACGATCTCGAAAAAGTAAAGGGCATCCAGGCGGGTTATATCGTACAGCCCCTTTCTGCATTTATTGGCCAACCGGCGCCGAAGGCTGCACCGAAAATCAGTTTCATCGAACCGCTCACACGTGATGAAATAAAAACCTCGCCCAAGGTGTTCGAACAATTGAACTTCGTGCTGCAGTTCTGCCCCATGCACCCATCAGAGAAAGCGCTAATGGCGCGTTTTGCGAAAATCGGAATCAGTGCCGGCAAGACGTTCGATATGAGCAAGTTTTCACCGCAAGTGCAGAAAGCTATCGGTCAGGGCATTTCCGATGCGTGGGTTGACTTCGCGGCTTTAAAAAAACGTGTCGAGACGGGAGAAGTAAGCTCTGCTGATGCCTTTGGCACCAGGGAATACCTGAAAAATAACTATGCTTACCGCATGATTGCCGCTGTACTCGGTATTTGGGGCAACTCAACTGCTGAAGCTATTTATCCAACCTATTACGCCGATTCTGATGGAGAGAAGCTGGATGGTGCCAATCGATATACTATGCGTTTTGGCGCAGACCAATTGCCCCCCGTCAATGCGTTCTGGTCGCTAACGATGTACGAGATGCCGGCCAGCCTACTGGTGGCCAATCCTATCAACCGCTACTTACTTAATTCTACTATGCTATCGGATTTTGTCCGTGATGCCGATGGTGGAATTACGCTCTATATCCAGCATGACTCGCCGGGCAAAGAGAAAGAGGCCAACTGGCTGCCCGCAGCCAGGGGACCGTTCATGGCGACTATGCGCCTTTACTGGCCAAAACCAGAGGCCCTGGACGGTAGATGGAAGCAACCACCGCTAATACGCGTGAAATAATTAATCAGGGTTGGCTTAAACCCTGATGAAGAACAAATCAATATGAAAGTTAATGGTTAGATGAGCCACACAAAACAAGCTTGTCATTACAAATGAGTAAATAATTATGATTAAGAAAACATCCATTGCAATTTTATTTATTGCGACAACATTTGTCGCATGTGCAACTGATACGATCCCTGTGACGCTTGAAAACTATAAAGTAGCAGAATCAGACCTCGCTAATGGAAATCTTATTAAACTAGGTGCGGCAAATAAGCTTGTCCACCTTCCAGTAAAAGCATTTGATTTAAATGATCAAGTGGTTGTACGTATGAACCAAGATACCATTTACAGTGGTGCTGTGGTTGATGTATCAAAAGGTGTAACCATAACCTTGCCAGAAACTGATGGCCGTTATCAATCTGTAATGATCGTGCAAAACGATCACTATATTAATGACGTTTTTATTGGTGCGGGTACGTACCAGATTAAAAGCGATACAGACAGTGATTTTGTTCAGGTTACCGTACGTACAGGGATTAATCTGACTGATCCAGCGGATGCTGAAAAAGTAGTCGCCTTACAACAAGCAATAAAGCTAGTCGTTAAAGGCGATAAAGTCTTTAAGCAACCTAATTATGATATGGACCAACTAGTGAAGCTTAGAATCAAACTTGCAAATGAAGCTATTGCATTAGGTTCGCAAAATAATATGCAGGGAGCTCGTGGCAAAGTTGATGAGCATTTGCACTTACTAGGCACAGCGGTAGGGTGGGGGTTATTACCCGATGCCAATGCTCGATACATCGCATATGCTCCAGAAGATGGCACAGGTGCTTGCTACCAGGCAAATTATAAAGTACCTCCATATAATGCGCCTGGTTTCTTCTCAATCACTATGTATGATGCTGAGGGCTGGATGTTTAGTGAAAAAGCAATTTTGAACAAAAACAACATCACTTTTAATAAAGATGGCAGTTTTGATGCTAATTTTGGTGAATGTGGTAACAACGCTAAAAACAACTTACCTATCACCAAAGGTTGGAACTTTGTAATGCGGGTATACGAGCCAAAATTAGACCAACTAGAAGCATACAAATTACCAACACCAGTCAAGGTAAAATAAATAACATTTGGACGCATATATCATTTGAAAATTGGTATATGCGTCAATACCAACGTTAAAACTAATAAGGATGGTTCGATCACGATTAGTTTTGGTGTTTGCGATGATGGTCGTATTAACTGTCTGCCTATTTCGAAGGGTTGGAACTACGCCGTACGTATGTACGAACCGCGTCCGCAGATCCTTGATGGCTCATGGAAATTTCCTGGCATAGTGCCAATAAAATAAACGGTAGAATTTTAGTGATGAACACCTTCATATTAAAAAGATTAGCTATTTATTTAAGTGTTCTCGTAATGGTGACGGCTTGTTCTGGCCTGCCGGAACGAAATCCATTACCAGAATCCTTAAGTGATACAGCAGTGATACCTGGTATCCAAAATGCGCGTTACTGGGCTGATGCACCTCCGCCAGAGATAGATAACTGGTTCAAACTAACAAAGGAACAGCTCAAAGCGCAGTACCCTGCCACCTATGGCGAGGCGCATAATTACCTTGCTATATCAGGTGGCGGACAGCGTGGTGCGTTCGGTGCTGGTCTGCTGTGCGGCTGGACAGAAACCGGTACCCGCCCTGAATTTACTATGGTTACAGGTGTAAGTACGGGTGCCCTGATAGCACCGTTTGCTTTCCTTGGGCCGGAATATGACTATGTGATCAGGGAGATTTATACCAGTTATTCAACTCTTGATATCGTCAATCCACGTAGCAAGCTGAAAACACTGTTTGGTGATGCAGCAACTGATTCAACGCCACTGCGTGAGAAACTTGTCAAATATATCGATGCGGATGTAATGGCGGCTATCGCAGCAGAATACAAAAAAGGCCGTGTACTTGATATCGTCACTACTAATCTCGATGCAGCGCGGCCGGTTGCCTGGAACATTGGCCGTATCGCTGCCAGTGGTTCACCTGATGCGCTACAGCTTATCCGTGATGTGATGTTGGCCTCGGCTTCGATACCTGCAGCATTTCCACCGGTGATGTTTGATGTAGAAGCAAACGGTAAGCGTTACGATGAATTACATGTCGATGGTGGCGCGACATCAGTAATGTATCTATATCCGATCGGTCTCGACTGGGGAAAGCTGTCGAAACACCTGGAAGTAAAAGGCAAACCGAATGTTTTTATCATACGTAATGGCATCTGGAGAAAACATTGGGAGAGTGTCGAGCGAAGCACCATCCCGATTGCTTTGCGTAGTATGGACTCACTGATGGGTAGTGCCGTATTGGGCGATGCTTATCGCATCTATCTTGCGACACAGCGTGACGGCATTAACTACAATCTTGCCTATATCCCCGAAAGTTTTAATGAGGAATCCAGCGAGCCTTTTGACAAAGAGTATATGACCAAGTTATTTAATCTTGGTTTTCAGATGGCAATTGATGGCTACAAGTGGCATGCAGTTCCACCGGGTTACGATGTGGGTAGTAAGTAATTGCTTTTGATTTACAGAGCAAACTAGCTCTTCTTTCAAACGTCTGCTTCCGACCAAAGCGGGCGTTCGCATAATCAAGTAATATACAATAAAAGCACGTGCTTGGACGTAGCAAATAATACGGCACTACTTAATTTATAACGTTAGGTGCTAAAAATGGTAAATTTATTTAATTCAATAAAAGCAATAATTGTATGTGCTCTTACAACTGGCATATATACCTTGTATGTATCAACAAGTAGTTTCCAGGATCAACTAGCAAGAGAAGGCCAGGAGGTTGGTAAAATTGAAGCATTAATGCACTACTCCACACTAATTGATGTTTGGTCGCGCATGCTATCTGGCTGGTTTTACCTATTTGCTATATGTTTTATCTCATGTTTTTTACTTATGCTCTGGTTAAAGCCACCTGACAAATTGTTTAAGTTGTGACCTTGCTAATTGCTAGACCACTTAACTCAAACTTTTAGTATCCGTTAACGACCCAAAGCGGACATTAAAAAAATTGAAGTCACTCAAATATGCTCTGTTATTAATAGTTTGATACTAATACAGGTATTAAGTATCCTGTGTATATTATGGATTCAAATATACTTAAACAGCGAGCTAGGGCTTTCGATTACCTATTTGATTCCGTGGTAGTCACTGACTTACAAGGCATAATTATCGACTGGAATACAGGTTCAGAAACTCTGTATGGTTATTCCAAAGAAGAAGCTATTGGTCAACCTGTCAATATACTGCATGTTCCCGATGATTCCGAACACATCACCTCAGAAGTTATATCGGCTGTGGAAAAATTCGGAAAATGGTCCGGTGAAGTTAGAATGTTGCACAAAGATGGGCGTATTGGATGGATTGAATCCATGTGCGTACCATTTTATGATGAAAACGATCAGATGGTAGGTGCTCTAGGTATCAATCGGGACATTACAGATCGTATAAAAGAATCTGAACGCGTTAATTATCTTGCACATTATGACTATCTCACAAATATCCCTAATCGATACCTATTACTCGACCGCGTTACGCATTTAATCGAACAGTCTGAGCGTAACGAAAGTACCTTTGCTTTGCTATATATTGACTTAGACAAATTCAAAACCATTAACGATACTAAAGGTCATGCGTTCGGTGATCAGATACTGAAAGAAACGGCCTTACGTCTCAAACAATCCACTCGAAATTCGGATACGATAGCCAGGATTGGAGGTGATGAATTTGTTGTGTTATTGGAAAAAACTTCTAATAAAAATGATGTTGAGGCAATGACTAAAGCTCTAACAAAGTCATTAAATAGAGCATTCACCGTCAATGATGAAGAGTTCAAAATCAGCTGTAGTATTGGTGTTGCTCTCTATCCCAACGAAGGCACCACAACAGATGCTTTGCTTGCGGCAGCCGATAAAGCTATGTACAAAGTAAAACATAAAGAACATGGTACCTACGATATTTAAAACATACCTATATTGTAAATTCGTTCGAGGATAATACTCGCATAAGAGCTTGTTGGTTAAGCAAGTATCAAGCGTCCGCTTATGGCCGACAACAGTCAGTCGAGTGATTTACTCAGGCTTGATGGTTTGATCGTCTCTTGTCGACCCAGAGCCGGCGGTCAGCTGATCGTAGAATGGTAAGAACCATGCACATTTTGACTTATCTCAATACAATACCTAACTAACTGTTTTATCTTTTAGTTCTAGTAGTTATGATGTCGTAAGTTACGTAGTACTTGATGTCATCACAACGCATAGTTTTCTTGTTTCTTGTTTCTTGTTTCTAGGAGTAGAGTTATGAGGTCTTTAACAGCTGTCTTTCTTGCCATTAGCCTGGTCATGTCATCTAATGTACAGGCAGACGAGAAGCCAGAAGTCTCTCCTGAGGAAGATTCTAAAGAAGAGTCACCTTGGTTGATAACGCCCCTTATAAGCAGTGACCCAAAAATATCAACAGCTGCTGGAGTGCTCGCAGGCTATGTCCATCAATTCGACGAAGAGTCGCCGCCCTCATTATTCGGCGTGGTTGGAACTTATAGCACCACTGACTCATGGTATGTTGGGGCCTTTGCAAAATCCCATTTTGGATTAGATAAACATCGCTTGAGCACAGCTATTGTCACAGGAGAAATCCGCAACGATTATTCTGATTTTTTATCGAGTGGATTGGACGTGCAGACAACCGATGATGTAACTATGTTTGCTCTGCGCTATGCTTATCAGATTTATGGCCATTGGTATCTTGGTCCGCAATTCGTCTCAACCAACTACGCTATATCCGGGGACAATTTGCTTTCTGGACAGGTCTTAGAACAAATTGGCCTAACTGGATTCAAGTCAAATGGACTTGGCTTATACACTCAATACGATACGAGGGACAATCAATATTCACCATCTACTGGCCAGGTTTTTGAGGCACACAATGTTGCCTATAGGGAGTCCTTAGGCGGGGAAGTATCATTTGATGCTTTCACTGCCGATTATCAATATTATATCCCTTATGACAAAGGCCATGTATTAGCCCTGCACGCGAAGGGAAGGTGGACAGATGACGCGCCGCCGAGTGGATATTCATCTGTAGACCTACGAGGTTATACCAGAGGGCAGTATTTAGCACCACACATGACAATGGTGGAGGCAGATTATCGTTATTCAGTACAAAAATATAAAAAATTGGGACTTGCGGCGTTTGCGGGCGCTGCTGCTCTCTATGGTGATGACGAGTCAGAGCAAGGTGACAATGTTTATCCTGCCGGTGGAGTAGGGGTTTTTTATCAACTAAATGAAGAAAAAATGGTCGTTCGTGCTGATATTGCCGTCGGGGAAGATGGGAATTACGGCTTTTATTTGCAATTTGGACACCCGTTCGAAAAATAGGAACAGTTAATCATGTTGACTTTTATGCAGGTCCTTTTAAGTGTTGAGATAGATAAATTAAGGTGGAAATCATGAAAAAGGTTATGAAAACTACTGCTTCTATCGCTGCTGCTCTTACTGTTGGTGGTGCGGCTACTTATTTTTCTGTAACTGAATCAGTTAACGATGACAACTATGCATACGCTATGTTTGACATGGCTATGCAAGTTGAGACAAACGCTGGTGCTGTTAATAAATGGAATCATCATCGCACACCAATCGCGTTGGATGCGCAGCCTGCTCCTATGATGAACCGTGATACTCTGTACTCATTAGCTATTGTTGATGCAACAAGTGATATTACAGTTACCATCCCAGAGATTGAAGACGGTCGTTATGTTTCTATCCACGTGGTGGAGCAAGGTCACTTCAATTATATGGTTGGTTACGGCGCTGGTACTTACACTATCAAAGCAGATGAAACAACTGACTTTGTTGGTATTAACATTCGTACTCAGGTAGATCCTACTAACCCTGATGATGTAGCTTCTGCTAATGCTCTTCAAGACCAATACATTCTTAATCTAGGTGATGCGCCTCGTGTCGAGTTTGAGCGCCAGAACTGGAACTTAGCTCAATTCATGTGGCATCATAAGAAGTGGGTTGCAAAAGCTCAAGAGCGTGGTGTTCTAGGCGCTATTGCTGCTAAAGGTAAAATTGATCAAGACCTTCTAAACCGTGGTGCTGCACTGGCTACTGGTTTACTACCTGCTGATGCTGCAATCTATATTGCTGGCACTTATTCACTAGATACGGAGCAGTGCTACGTTGCTACATATGATGTACCTGCTCAAGTGGATGCTGAGTTAGGTTTCTACTCCATCACTATTTATGGTGATGATGATTACCTACACACTGATGACTATTCAAATGTGAATAACGAAACATTAAGGTTGAACGAAGATGGTAAGACATTTGATGTTTACTATGGTCGTCCATCAACTTGTGGTGATGTTGATAACCTGTTGTGGATACCGACTGATGATATCCTGATCAGTTTCCGTGTTTATTTACCATCTCCTGAACTACAAGCTACTGGTTTCGAACTGCCGACTCCACAACTTGTTAAGTAAGTATCATTAGATAGGTGTTTTTATTTCCTGCGTAGAATAGAGGATGTTTCAAATGAAATATGTAATTATTATATTTGCCCTTGCGTCTCTTTTTATAAATACAGCTATTGCTGCTGTCGAGCGTCCTAGCGATGCGGAGCTGCATGCCTTTAAAGCATTCCACCATGCCGTGTATATGGTAACAACGGCAAAGCAGGCCGGTGGTACAAATAAACTACTTCATACCACTAAGTTACCAACCGAAGGAACCGACCCTGTCGTTTCACCTGCACTGGATCATATTTACACAAAAGCAATTATTGATCTGACCACTGGTCCTGTTGTTGTTGAGATGCCTGAGGTTGATAAAGATCGTTATTTTTCCATTCATATTACTGACCAGGAGCATTATACGATCTACGATGAAATCCATCCCGTTGGAAAGTATGTGTTTGTGCGCAAAGGAAAAGATATGGATGTACCTGAGGGAGCGAAAGTCATCGAAAGTCCCGGTGACTACCCGCACCTTTTTATTCGTGCCCAGGTTAAAACTCCTGAAGACATGGCCAATGTACTTCCGATTCAGCAGAAGATTAAACTTATTGGTGTAAGTAAAGAGCTGGTTATTGAGAACCCGGTAAAGTTCACCATTAAAACGCATGATGTTTATCCGCAGAATAGAGTATTTCTTGAAGCAGCAGTAGGTTTTGGCAAAGAAGATTATCTGCGTGTTAGTAAGTACATTGGTGAGAATGCTCCGAGGTTAAGCGCGAAAGGAAATATTGGAAAATTTGGTCCCATTGACAGTAAAGAGCCGGGCAGTAATAACCCGGAAGATCGTGCCGCTGCTATCGTAGGGCACCTTGGCTTTCCGCTACACCACGCTTTTTATGCACCTCACTTCACGAACTGCAGCGACGAAGTTCTTAATGGTGATAAAACTGAAGTATTTGTCTTCCCATACGAACCTGAAGGGGTAGAGTTGTTCTGGTCGGTTACCCGCTACAGTGCGCTGACACGTAATACCATTGCGGGTAAAAATGATCTCTTTAATGCATACAACACTAAACCGGATGCCAATGGAAATATTACGGTTACCTTCAGTGTTGAAGATCCAAAAGACGGCACTTACTGGATGCCGGTTAATAAAGGTGAACCCTACTACTTGGTGGTTCGCTACTATAAACCTGATGTGAATAATCTACCTAAAAAACCTTGCAAGTAAATCTTCGATAAAGGAGAAGGTGAAATGTCGCGACTATTCAAAATGTTCTTAACAGGTTTGATTGTCGCAATGATGACGACAGTTTCCTCTCAGGGTATTGCCCAGCAAGCCTCATCCACTTGATTAGCATCGGTCTGTTGTCAATCCTGCTAGGGACGTTCGAGCATTGGGCAGGGAATATCCTGGTATGCCAGCTCAGGTACACAATTGGTCGCGGCCCTGATGGCAACTTTTGGGGTGCTTGCATTGGTAGCAGTGATCTACCGTTTTTAGTGTAGCTAACCAGGGCAGCAGTTTCTTACCCTAATTATGTTTGGTAGCATGTCGTGTGGTAACAGGTCAGCAACTTATTGATAGGAGAATTTTGTAATGCACAGATGGTTTTTCTCAATACGAAAAAAGTATTATATTTTATTAGCAGTGCTACTTATGGCTACAGTTAATTCTGTTCACGCCGAAGAGGCGGTACCTGATAAATTCAGGATTGCCCTTGGCGGTTTCACGCTAGTGAACTATGAATCGGTAATGTCGTTAACAGAACCAAATCTTGGTGTGGGGATATCGATTAGCCCGGAAGACACCCTGGGTCTGCATAGTGAACAGTCCGTGTTGCGCCTGGATGGCTATTATCGATTTACCAAGACACACGGTCTGAGCTATTCCTGGTATAAGATTTCATCAGATGGCAATAAAGCGATCGAAAAGGAGTTCGAGTGGATCGATGAAAATGGTGACACGATCACTATTCCGATAGGGGCTACAGTTGATACCTCACTTCAATATGATATCTTCAAGCTGGGTTATCTCTGGTCTTTCTATCATACCGATAAAGTTGCGATGTCAGCTGGTATCGGTCTACACATGACGCGTATAGCTGTCGGCATACGTTCAGATACCACGAGTACAGGTGTCGAGGCAAAGGATGTAAATACTACTCTACCGTTACCGGTATTTAGTTTTTCCATCATTTACCATGTCACGCCTAAATTTACCTGGCACTTTAAACAGGAATTTTTCGCCCTGCATTATGATAAATGGGAAGGTAACTATACGGATAGTATTCTGGGGGTAGAATACCGTGCCTTTGAAAACGTTGGACTGGGGATTTCACTTGCAAGTAACTCTCTGAAACTAACCGAAAAAGCAGATGATTATAAATTTAATTATGATAATCGGATGACCGGTGTCTTGATAAATGCCGCAGCCTATTTCTGATAGCTTAGACTTAAAGAATCGTGTTGTTATTATATGTTCGTTAACGACCTAAGCGTACATTGCTACTTTTGTGGAAATTATAAACTCTGTCAATAAGAGTGCTGTAAATGCTATCTTTGTTAACGTGTCAGCCAGTAAATCATTCCGGGTATGTCGGTAACACCAAATGTAATGAACAAGCTATCTGAAGCGTGTTCAAAATCACGTGTGCCCACACCGATACGCAATCGATTTTTTAGAATACCAACATGTATGTCACCACCAAAGGTATCCCTGCTACGATTTTCCGGTTGATTAAAAGCGTGATACCAGGTCGGTGTCAATCCGAAACTGGATAAATAGGCAGAAGATGTCTGCCGGGTATAGTCTATTCCCAGTGCAAGGAAGTTCTCACGGGTAACGTCTGCACTCGATTGAAATAAACCACCGGGAAAACCGAGGCTTAAGCGTGCGCCTAACAGGTCTTTTTGCGATAGTGCCATGGTGGGTTGCCAGGTGAGTAACAGGTCACCTTCTGAAAGATCGAAACCTATCTCGTAGGGTATGATGTTTCGCCAGAACCAGTTTTCTGGTGCAGTCGATGGAGCAAAAGTAACTTCAGGGTAGCGGTAAGTACTGCTCTGCAAGATAAAGGCAGCGGTCCCTATTATTTCGACATTCGCACTTTCACGTTTGTTTTTATCAGGCTCGCGAGCTGCATAGATATCGTCTGCCTGCGTTTCGAGATAAACCAGCCGGGTTGTCACACGGCGAGTCAGTTCAGTGGCCCAGCTGTCCGGGTCATCAATAATCTGTTCCATCAGCGGTTTTTCATCAAATGTAACAATTCCTGTGAGACGGGATCTAGTGTGTTTTTCACGGGCTGTCGGTACGAATCCTTCTGCCTTGAGGTACTTGAAGAATACTTTCTCACTCTCACCAGCTGCCAGTGCCTGCTCCAGACCCTGTTGAATAATACGCATATCGTTGTCGACAGGTGGCATCGGCTGGTAGGCAAAACGGAGTAATTTTTCTTTGCCGTATTCACGCTGGGCGAGCCCTGCGAATACATACCGTCCCCGGGAATCCGTGTCCAGACCTAAAACCGTGAATAACTGTTTAGCAGAAAAATCAAAACACTGTTTATATTCATTTGATTGATAAATTAAAGAATATTTCTGGCTACACATGTTACTAGAAATTGTAACCAGGCCATCATATACCCCGACATAGTAGTCATACTCTCGAAACTTGTAATCGAGAAACGAACCGAAATCTTCCAGCAGTGTTCCGGTTATCGGGGCGCTGCGACTAGTGACGCGTAAGCTCCGGTCATTTTGTATCGAAAGCCGAGATTTCTGTATATCACTGTAAATTTTTATCTGTGTCAGTTTTGCCTTTTCGACCAGTGACAGCATAGCGTCAGACAGCTGCTTGCGGTAACGCGGGATGTTGAGCGTGCATGCAGTCTGTTTTTGTGAATCTGTTTTGTTGTCCTGGGTTTCACAGTGTTTAATGATGCCTGCCTGGCGTAAACGCTCAACGGAGTAGGGTTCATCGATAGCGGGGGCGATGCGTACGTTGGCAATTTCCAGCAGCTTGCCGGCGCGAGACAATGCTTCAGCGCAATCGAGCTGGCGATCGAAATACGGTAGTTCCTTCTGGCAATCGAGGACAATCTCGCGTTGCTTTAATATTTTGCCAAGTTTGGAACTGATTTCAGACAGGTTAAGTTGCCAGCTGTCGCTGGTGAGCTCGCGGAACAGTTCATAGGTACGGGCAGTACCAAGGAAACCGATGAGCAACTCGCTTTCGGAAGCAAGGCTGAACTCCATGGTCCGGCAGGCATCGGGTGGACTGGCGCTATCACAGGCCAGGTTTTTATCGATATCAGGGATGTCGTAGCGTGTCCGGTTTGGATCGATATAAAGGTAAGTGACAGGGCTTGGATCACCTTCCAGGCGTTTGTTGGATTCAGCAAGAGTACGTGCCACACCGATGGGCAGGTTATCGAACAGGCCACCATCGGCGAATTCCGCTTCGGCCAGTTCGTAACCATCGGCGCAGACCAGCGCGGTATCCGCTTTCGTCGCCGGTGATTTCTGTAACACGGGTTCCTGTAACTCGGTTTCTGCTGATATTTCTTGCGCAACAAGGCGGCAGTATTGCAGGCGTTTGCGTCCAAAAGCTATGGGGAAGGCACTGCTGGTAAAAGCGGCGTCTAAAATATATTTGTTATCGATGAAATAGGGTTGTGCATTGTTTGCTCGCGGCATCAGGATCATGGCCGAATCTGCCACTTTAGGGTAGTCGGCAGGATCAAAGAAAAACTTGATGCTGTTATCATTCATTACCCGCAGTTCAAATGGAATATAAAAGCGCTGATTCTGTACTTCGACTTCGCCAACGTTTAACACCTCGGGTTCGATTTTAGTGACCGTCAGGCCGAGAGGAATCCGGCAGTCTTTTCGAAAATGAGGTTGGCTCCATTTGTCACGCAATTCTGCCGCGGCTTTAAGGAAGTCCTTTCGTGAAAGAACAGCGTCATCGGCCAGGTAACGGGGTGAGTCAGCACGTTTGGGAAGAAGCGTGTCGATATCAACTCTCAGCCAGATATCACGGAATACATTTGCATCGATACGGTTGTTGATGCCGCCATCTTTTTCGGCAAGGCTGCACCAGCTCAAACCGGAAAGCAGTGTGTTGATGCCGCCAGCCGAGGCACCCGTGAAGCTGACCGCCTCAAAAGGGAAAAACTCACCCCCTGCCAGAGTGCTGAGGTTCTGGGCTTCGCCCAATATTTTGATTGCACTCCAGTTCAGTCCGGCTTCATAAGCGCCCTTACTGGCGCCACCACTGATGGCAATTGAAAAACGCGAGTTCTGGTTTTTTGTGCTGGCTTCGATATTGCTTGATAGCAAACCAAGACACAGGATTAAGGAGATGAAAACAGTGAGTTTTACTTTCATTTAAGTACGATCATTCCGTGCAAGCCTCTACTCATGAGGATTAATAAAGACCCTTTAAAAACAAACACGATTGTACAATAGCATGTCATCTACATCGTGACTATCTTGGCAGAGTCAAATTATCTAATCTGCGAGCAGATTAATGAGGACGGAAGAATTAAAGTTTAATTAAACCTGAATGCTTCCTTTGAATTATTTGAAAATGATTGCAATGAGTGAGCGAACTACCGCTTTTGATTGGTAACCGACGTTCCACAAGACTCTAGTGTGTTTCCGTTATTGGCCTATAGTAGCCTTCCAGTTTGGCTTGTAATACTGATCGATTACTAACGTTATTAGCTAACGCCGTTAATCAGACTTAAGCATCTCGTCAACTTCTTCCTTTGCCTTGCTTTCAACTTCAGCTTTTAGTTTTATCACATATTCACGATCGAATAATTGTTCACATATAGCGCTGCCGTCTTCAGGTGGTTTGTCATCGAATATCCACTTCGTTGGCACCGTAAGTGGACTCATGATGAAAGAAATATAACCTGTTGTCAGATCGACCGGATTAATTTTCAGGTTAATGTTAGAAAAGCTGCCCTGAGCTCTAATCGGCGACTCCAGGGTAAAGAACCGGGCTGTTTTTGAACGTGGAAAAAGAGAAAGACTGACATGCTCCTGTTTGAAATCAACATTGAAGTTTCCATATATCCATAATTTTGTGGTATCAATGGCAAAAAAATCTTCTTTCATCTTGCCGTTATCCAGGTCCATCAGACCAACCAGGCAATTTACCTTAGATTCTTTCTTTTTAAGTTCGGGTAACAATATCAGGTAAAGATTGGTTGCCCATAGATTAAGTATTTTTGCCGGTTTGGTGTTTTTTGGCCAGACGGCAATATCTAGCTGGCCTGATGCATTATCTAGCAAACGTGTGAAGTCACGGCCGGCAAGTTGCAGGTCTATTCTGGCACTAATAATCCCGTTAAGTTGCGCACCTTGTTTGAACATTCGCGCGGCCATGCCATAATCAAGTTTATTTATATTTAGTTCTGTATTTCCTGTTATCTCATCGCCTGCTATTTCGATAGATGTTGCTGTTGTAATTCGGCCACCGGGGATTTCAATATCGGCGTTTTTCAGGCTGACTGCATTGTCACGCAGATGTAACTGAAATCGTGCCTTACCAAGACGGTCTTCTCCTAAAAGCACCTTGTCTACATTCACGTTAAGATTAAAATGCATCTTTGGTTCACGCACGATTTTTTCTAGCCGATGTAGCAGGTCGAACGTGGCTTCAGCATGAGTTTTTAGTTTTGATGTTTTTACCGTAGCGGTATCAGGCTGCTTAATGTTCCAGTCATCAAATGAAATATCTTTTAGTTGAAGCTGGTGACTGCTGAGGTTGATGATCCAGAGAGGCTTGGCAAGATTTGTTTCGATTACGATTGAAGTCTGCAGGTTTGAGTCGCCTACCGATGCTTTGGCTGATTTCAGGACGTAACCTTTTTTATTAGCTATAAGATTTCCTGACAGGCTAAAATCATTAAAAGGTGGAAATTCGGCATTGATTATCGGGTTCAGTTTTTCCAGGTCTTTAACTTTTAGTGATATATCTAACTGGAACTGTTTTGTCTTAACCGGTAGATCAAGTGTTCCTTTCATGCTCAGGTCTGTGCCGGCAAAATTTGATACCAGGTCAACATCCAGCTTTTGAACGTCATCAAAAAATTCTAATAAACGGTTGGTTTTAAAATCGAGCTTGATTGTTTCGCCTGCGATATTTCCGTCGACATGTAATTCAATCGGTTTATTCCATGAGGTAAAGGCGGATGCACTGGTAAATGCAAGCTCTTTGTTTTGATCTGTTTCTGTGGTTTGCAGATTCCAGTGTCCTATGCCGAGCTGTAATCTGATTTCCGCCTGTTCGTATAGTTCGGCCAGATCTGAGGCTCGTATTTTAGCCTTGATGTTAATGTTGTCAGTAGCTGCATCCTGTCCTGATATTATCCCCAGCGCATCGAGCAGTAGACCAAGGTTGACGTTCTTCACATTGATGTCTACGTTACCGTTCATCTCATCTTCTATTAACTGTAGGTTTGCTTCGAGATCTGTCTGTCTACCCGCAAGTTGACCTGTGCCATGTAGTAACCAGGGTTTTCCGGATGGTAGAACTTCAAGTGCATCAGATGTAAATGTGATGCTGTAGGGGTAGCCTTGAACATTGCCGCTTATTTCAGCATGTGGTTTTGTTTTATCCGTTAAATCGATGATTAGTCGATCGAGCTGTTTTTTAATTATTTGATCTCGTGATGCATCCCTGTATACGATCGACACATCGGTTAGTTGAAACTTGCCCATAGATATTTGGCTCATTCCACTTTTCTTGTTGTCGCTGTCAGCTGTTTTTGTATGGGCTGGTTTTGATGACGGGGAGACATTATCGAATGACCAGTTATGACTGCCGTCTTTCTTTTGTATCAGGTTGATTTTCGCCTGGTCAGCCGAGATATCACTCAAGTGTAACTTTCCAGATAGCAGCGGCCATATTGCTACTTCTATCTTTACTTCATTCAGACTAATAAAGTCTTCATCGCTGAAACCATCGATGTTACTGATGTGGATGCGTTCGACCAATAGTTGGGGCGGGAAGGAAACGGTCAGTTCTAACTTGCCGTCGATACGTGCATTCCGCCCAGTATATGATGTTAGCTGCTCGACTACAGCTAGACGCGCTCCATCCAATGTGAAAGACAGCTTCATGTAATTAAGCATGACGACGAGTAAGCCGAGACAGATTAAAAAGGTGATTAGACTTTTTAAGAAAAAGGAAAGATACTTTAGTGGTGCCATATACATAGAATTATAGGATGAGCCAAGTGCCTCTAGTTTAACGGACGCCAGGATAAGAAGATAATGCCTTCGGCAGAAATTCTAGATAACGGATAGATCCGTATCCGATCGTTAAAGCTGGTCGACACACGTAGATTCGCGTAAGTAGATGAGTCGAACATAAGGATAGTTACTGTGAACTGTGAACTGGGAAGATTTAGTATTGCTGTGAGTAATAACAGCTGATTTCTAATAGTTGTTAATTGTTAATTGTTTATAGCTTTCGTGCCTAATTATTCAAGCCCAAAGCTGTTTCTTTCATTGCTGGTAGTGAAGGATTCAGCATCTTTAGCTTTTTCGATAGTGAGAATCAAATGTGTGCGTTCCTGCTCCGACATTCCCTGATTGATGTAACGGTCTGCTGCACGTAGAACTTCTTCAAGATATTTAATCCGGTAATTATGGCTTAACAGGGATTTAGCAATAAAATATTTATCGATTTTTTCATCGCGCATGCGAGCAGCAATTTTTAGTGCGGTTTTTAGTTCTTCTTCAGTGGGTTTTGACATAAGTAAAAACTTTTTTAATTAATTATTGTTGTATTCTATTTAAGATATTTTTTAAGCGTTTGCTTAAGTGTTTTCAGGTCAACAGGTTTGGTTATTAGATCGCTCATGCCTGCGTTCAAACAATCAGCTTTTTTATCGGGGAAGGCGTCAGCAGTTAAAGCGATGATGGGAAGATCGCTGTTGCCTTTTTCACGAACAGCTTTTGTTAGTTCGTAACCGTCAAGCAAAGGCATGTTGCAGTCAGTGAGTAATAATTGATAGTCATTTTGAGACATTTTATTCAGTGCTTCCTGACCGTCTTTGGCAATATCTGCGGAGTAACCTAGCACTTCAAGCTGGTTGAGAATAAGCGCCTGATTTGTTGGGTTGTCTTCAGCAACAAGAATAGTATGTTTTGATGCGATGTTCTCATTTATGACGGTTTTTGGTAACGTCGGTTTATTTTCTTGTTCTATGCCAGAGGCGACATTGAGTTTTCCAGGTAATTCTATACAGAACTCGCTGCCTGTATTTAATTTACTTGTAACACAGATTTTTCCTTTCATCATCTCTACCAGCTGTTTACTGATAGATAGACCAATGCCGGTTCCTTCTATATTGCATGCTGCATTTAATCGATTAAAAGGCTGGAAGATCTCCTTAAGTAGTTCTTCTGAAATGCCATTGCCAGTATCAATAATACAAATTCTAACAATGTCTTTTTTCATCTGTGAGACTTTAAGGCGGACAGAACCATTTTCTACGTTGTATTTAATGGCATTGCTCAAGAGATTTAATAATACTTGTTTTAGTCTTGTATAGTCGGCGATGACATATCCATCAATTTCAGAATTCATGTCTAGAGAAAGATTATTTTTTCCTGCCAATGGGGAAATCATTGAACGACATTCTTTGAAAACAGTGGAGAGGTTAACTTCTTCCATAGAAAGTTGCAGATGTCCCTTCTCGATTCGCGCCAGATCTAGAATCTGATTTACAAGTTCTAGCAGTAGATTTCCTGCACTACTGATCTCGCTGATATGTGATTGTTGTTTTTCTGTAAGTGTTTTTTCATATTTTAATAATTGGGTAAATCCCAGGATTGCATTTAATGGTGTGCGTAGCTCATGCGACATGCTAGACAGGAAATCTGATTTTGCCTGGTTGGCTTTTTCGGCTTCTTCTTTAGATTTTATGATCGCTAGTTCGATATGTTTTTTCTCAGTAATGTCCAGTGCCATTGCCGCGATGCCAACGATGTTGTTTTTAATATCTGTTAACGGTGTGACGAACCATTCGCAAAAAATAGGCGAACCTGATTTTGTCTTGTTTTCAATGACTGTGCCAATAACTGCTTCATAATTGAGCAGACGCTGCCATAGTTTTTCGGCATCAGCTGAGCTATCTCTAGGTAATATTAAACGCAGAACGTTTTCATTCAGTGCTTCATCGCGTGTATAGCCAAAAAATTTCTCAGCAGATGTGTTCCATTCAGAGATGTTTAGATCCAGGTCAAATTCAATAATCGCGAGGGGAGTATTTTGTAGATGAAGCGCTTGTTTCTGGTGCATTAACCCAATGGCATGTTCACGACTATCTGCTTCAAGTCGTAAGCGGATATTTTGCTGGGTGTTGTTAAATATTCGTGTGCTAGAGATTGATGAAAACAAGATAAAGACGAGTAGGACAAAGGCCGTTGCGTTTGAGAAGTTTTGCTCGTCGATAGCAAGTCTTAAAACCAGTAACAGGCTAGATGGTAATAGAAAAAGTGCTTGTGCTTCCCAACGATAGGATAAGGTTGCGAGCGAACCTGCAATCACGCCAACCAGGCATACAATAATAAAAGACAAATATTCAATTTCGGATGAATAACCTAACCAGGGCAGGAGACCCCAACATAAACCCGCAATGCCGGTGCCAATAAAGAACCTTGTCCGCCAGCCGCTCTCTAACTGTTGCTGTTCACTTATTTTAGAAAAACGGTAGCTCTCTATGCTCCTGATTAATAGAACAGCTAGTATGGCCGTTAACCAGATATTTAAGTTGGTTTCAGATGCCGCATGGCCAAGTAGTACATTATAAATAATAAAAGCGATGATTACCGATGCGGTGTAAGAAAATGGTGTGCCACCATAAAGCAGTTGCATTTCTTCAAGCTTAATTTTTTGACTGAGCTGGTTGTCGTTTGGCGTGTTGTGCAAGTTCATGATGGCGAATGATTCTTCCTGATTGTCTTAATGGTAAAATACACTTAATCCCAGTTAAGTCGGGTAGTTTACCTTACTTAAAATTTATCTAACTAGCTATAAATTTACCAGCATTAGACCTTAACAGCATTATTAATTATTGATATTAATTTACATGGCTAAATATACGATCGTTTGGAGTATATCTAACTGTTAATAACTATGACAAAGTAATACTCATTTTCTGGAAACGCCGACCTTATTTATTAATATGACAATCGAAATAATATATCAAGACGAATTCATTATTGCTGTAAACAAGCCTCAGGCGTTGTTGTCGGTGCCAGGATTGGGGCCTGATAAACAGGATTGTATGATTTCAAGACTCATGCAGATGATTCCTGACACCAAGGTGGTCCATCGCCTGGATTGTTATACATCAGGCATCATGTTGTTTGCCATAGGTATAGAGATGCAGCGTGCTTTAAACAAGATCTTTCACGACAGAAAAATTCATAAAGAATATATTGCAGTTGTACGGCAATGGTTTGATGAGCAGGAAGGCGTTATCAAATTCCCCATGCGTTGTGATATTGATAACCGGCCCCATCAGATAGTGGATTATGAGCATGGCAAATCAGCGATTACCTACTGGCAAGTTTTACAGCGCAACACGGATAGCGTGCGTCTGTTATTAAAACCAGAGACCGGTCGAACCCATCAGCTACGTGTGCATTGTGCGGCTATGGGGCAGCCAATTATTGGCGATGGTTTATATGGTGATGACGAGATAAAACAACCAAGAATGTTGTTACATGCGGACAATCTATTATTTGAACACCCGGTCACTAATGAAGAGATGCATTTATTTGCAAAATGCGAGTTCTGATGCAAATAGTTTCTTTTGGTTAAATGATCAGCGCCAGGAACTGATCACTGGGTAACTAAATTGAGTACCTTCGTAATTGAAGATTGCACCACCGGAAGTTATCTCGATAAGTATTAGATTATCCAGAACATATTCACCTTCTTCCATAAAGTTATTGTTAATGACGATGCTACGCTGGGAAGGATTGCTGGAGTATACGTGAGCAGAAATAGTGATTGTAGGTAATTGTTGTCTTATCGATTCTGGCAGATTATAGAAATCGATTATTTCGGCGTTGTCATATGTTGCTGCAGGTTTGGGCTCAATGGTATTTGCTCTAGTTTGACTTTCTGTAGTGGAGGCGGTGACAGCTTGTTCATTGACAGGTGTATGAGTTAGTACGGGGGATGGTTTGAGTTCGTCCAGCTCGGCTTCTTTGTTAATGTCGGGTGTTGTAATGGCCGTCTGTTCTGTTATGCCTGTTTCGGACGTATCTATTTTGTCCATAGTATTTTCTTTGTGATCGTTCTTGGTATTTGTGTGAGGAGTAACTTCAGCCTGATTTGTTACTGACTGCTCTTTGTCGAAAATAAAATAAAGCACTACTGCAACGTTTAATAGAACAGCGGTAATTAATAGGTAAGGCCAGTAGGCCTTTTTTTCACCGTGATAATTCAGGCTTGATGAATGTACTGTTTGTACGCCTGGAATATTGCCATGACCACGCTCCTGTTCTGATTTTTTTAGTGCATCCAGAATATATGACATAGTTAGCCCTGTCCTTTTTGTGATGAGGCAGGTGATGCCAGAGATGATGACATTGCTGAGGGCATGAGTAATGGAACCTTTAGACCAGATTGAGTATTAAGATGAATAATAGTAATGGGTCCGACGATGCCGTCTGCGGTTAATCCATGCTGCGACTGAAACTCTTTAACTTGTTTGACCATCTGGTCATCATAAGTGCTGATGATCATGTCTGCTAAAGGCTGGTTTTTTATTTTGATTAACTGTGTATATAACCAGTTAATTATATCGCCATGATCACCAGGGGTAATCGCTGTTGAATAATGATCTGGGTTTTTCCAGAGTAATATAAAAGAACCATACCAGTATTTATCAAGCTCGTTTAGATCAACGGTATAAGCGGTGTTATTAGAGTAAACGGTAGCCAAATTCTCATTTATGGATGTAACAGTGACATGTTGCGTATTTCCCTGCTCATTAATTAGGGTCAGTACTGCAGGACGGTTGTGAGCTTTGAGGCTGTTTATATTTCCCTGTTTATGTAAACAGTTTAAAGAGTACCTTGTGGCCTGTTTGCAGGCAGTTATTAAACTTGTTCCGTCATAAAATTTATTCCATGTTTCGAATAATTTCTGATATGCCGCTGCTTTATTATCAACCGTAGTATTTAAAATTTCATTGATAGGATCAGAGCCTGTAGCGATTGTTGTGTCCAGCTTGCTTGCAGCCTGGTTTATGCCATCAGTGGTGAATGTTTCGCTGGCATCGGAAGTGTCTGAGCCATAAGCTGTTTCATTATTATTTTCACTTTCTGCGTCTAATTTTGTACCTAATTCTTTTTCGATTGATGTTTGTTCAGTAAGTAGGAGTGCAGGTGAAATTTGGCTATTTTCACTAGCTGCTAAAGGTGTCTGTGTGCTTTCCGTTTTAGCAATGGGTTCTAACTGGTTATTGTTTTCTTCTGGCGTCAGGTAAAGATATGTAGCTGTACTGATAATGGCGATTGCTGAAACCACCGCAAATGCAAATATCCATTGTTTATTTTTTTGATATCGCTCAACATTCTTAAGTTCGCCAAATACTTCTGTCGCGGCCTTTTTGATAATGACAGGGTTTGCTGCGTGCTGGTTCTCTACATAAGCACCTAACAAAGCCCGGTCGCATATGATATTGATTAATCGCGGCACCCCTTTACTGAGTTTGTATAACAGTTTTATGCTGCTTTCTGGGAACAGCTGTATGTTCTGTCCGGCTACGGCCAGTCGGTGGTTAACGTAAGATTTAACTTCACTTTTTGTTAGCGGACGCAGATGAAAACGTGCGGTAATACGTTGCGCTAACTGGCGCATTTCATTTTTGGCCAGGATGTCCAGGAGTTCCGGTTGTCCCAGTATGATGATTTGCAAAAGTTTTCTTTGATGGGTTTCCAGGTTTGTTAATAAACGCAGCTGTTCCAGAACTTTACTGTCCAGATTTTGTGCTTCATCGATGATCAAAACCGTCTTTTCATTCTTACTGTTACTTTCGATCAGGAAATCATAGATTCTGTCTGTGTAAGTTTTGAGGCTATTGTTCGACGCGGGATAACTGATATGTAGCTCATCACATATAGTTTCAAGTAATTCTATTTCGTTGACTTTTGGGTTGAGTACTAGAGCAACTTTTGCCTGTTCGGGTATCTGCTCAAGCAGGCAGCGGCAGATGGTGGTTTTACCTGTGCCGACTTCACCGGTTAATAATATGCAGCCACCTTCACTGTTTAGCCCATAAACTAGATGGGCCAGTGCCTCGCGGTGCTGAGCAGTCATATATAGATATCGCGGATCTGGGGCGATCGAGAAGGGTGCCTCCTTAAATCCAAAGTACTCGTTATACATGTTTCGGGTGATAGCCAGGTTGATTATTGGGTTACAGTTCAGTTAACAGGCTTACTATAACGAAGCCCATGGGTGGAAACAACCGATGAAAACGGATGATACAGCTTAATGCTTGATTTGTTGTGTTAAATCGTTTTTTCTTTAATCTGGTAAGCAAGATTTTTCATGATTGCCTTATAATCAGTCTATGGATAAAGATAACATAAGCGCTCAAGACTCATATTTTACCTTCCTGATGAAACCGCTCAACCTGGGTTTCACCCAGTTAAAAAACCGCATAATTATGGGTTCGATGCATACCGGGCTTGAGGAATGCTGGAATGGTTTTCATAAATTAGCCCGGTTTTATGAGGAACGTGCAAAAGGCGGTGTTGCTTTAATCATAACAGGTGGGTTTTCGCCGACATTCAGTGGTCGGTTATCACTATTCTCATCGCAGTTAAGCAATTTCTTGCAGCTAGCTAAACACCGTAAACTAGTAAAAGCTGTACACGTCTACGATACGAAAATTTGTTTGCAGATATTACATGCTGGCCGTTATGCCTATCACCCATTTGCCGTATCAGCTTCTGCTATAAAGTCACCTATATCGCCTTTTGCACCCAAAGCGCTAACGGCCAAACAGATTAAAAAATTGATTAATGCTTATGCACACACGGCAGGACTGGCGAAACGTGCCGGTTATGATGGTGTTGAGGTTATGGGGTCAGAGGGATACCTGATCAATCAGTTTATCTGCAGCAATACCAATCAGAGGCAGGATGAATGGGGCGGGTCTTTTGAAAACAGGATAAGGCTCTCCCTGGAAATAATTCGAGAAATTCGCCGCACTGTGGGTGAAAACTTTATCATCATTTACCGACTGTCGATGCTTGACCTGCATAAAGACGGCAGTAGCTGGTCAGAAATAGAGCAACATGCCAAAGCAATAGAAAAAGCCGGCGCAACAATAATAAACACGGGCATTGGCTGGCACGAAGTTCGAATTCCAACCATCGCTACGGTTGTTCCTGATGCAGCGTTTACCTGGGTAACAAAAAAATTAAAACAGGCGGTAACTATACCGTTAATAACATCAAATCGTATCAATAGTCCTGAAGTCGCAGAAAGCTGTTTGCAAAATGGTGATGCTGATCTTGTTTCAATGGCAAGGCCGTTTCTTGCTGATAGTCAATTTGTATTGAAGGCGATGCAGAATCAATCGCACCTCATCAACAAATGTATTGCCTGTAATCAGGGATGTCTTGACCGGGTTTTTAAAGGTCAACGTGCCACCTGTCTGGTCAACCCGCGCGCGGCCTATGAGGATGAATATCCGCTTGTTAAATCAGCGCAGGTCAAAACAATTATCATTGTTGGGTTAGGTGTTGCTGGCCTGTCATGCGCGTATTACGCAGCCTTACGTGGGCATCATGTTATTGCTTATGATGCCGGTAATCTTGGTGGGCAGTTTAATTTGGCAGGCGAGATTCCTGGCAAAGAAGTTTATCTGGATACCGTTCGTTATTTTGAAGCGCAGCTTTCATTGTTGAAAGTTGAAGTTCATCGAAATTATAAAATAGGTATTGAAGAGTTACGTGATATTTATGCAGACGCTATAGTTCTTGCAACGGGTGTTAAACCCAGAAAACTGGATATTCAAGGATTTGATCATTTCTCAGTGATGGATTATGAGACGGCTATAAAAAATAAATCAACAATTAAAAATAAGGTGGCAATTATAGGTGCGGGTGGTATTGGTTTTGATGTCGCTGAAATGTTAATCACACAAAATGAAAACAATAATGACTGGTACCAGAAATGGAGTATTGATAGATCTTATAAAAGCAGAGGCGGAGTATTGCAAGATGAAGTGAACCTTACTGGTAAGGATGATACTAACAGTGAACATGAAAACGCTCGAACCGTATATTTGTTACAGCGTAAAAATGAAAAGTTAGGTAAAAACCTTGCGCGTACTACAGGATGGATCAGGCGTTTGTCATTGAGGAAGGCGGGTGTGAATATGATGTCAGATATTTCTTATGAAAAAATTGACGATTTTGGCTTACATATCTTACATCAGGGCAAAAAAGTGACGCTTGCTGTTGATCATGTCATCGTTTGTGCAGGTCAGCAGTCAGAAAATAGTCTCTACCAGCAACTAGGCGCAATAGGACAGCCCGTACACATCATTGGCGGGGCTAAAAAAGCGGCTGAGTTAGATGCAGAGACTGCAATTAGAGAAGGTATGGTACTGGCCTATGATTTTTAAGATGAAGTTATCATTCCTGTTTATTTTTGTTGCATTGATTTTTTCGGACGTCGTTATATCCGGTGAAGACATAAAACATAATACGGTAAACGACTACTTAAAGCAGGCCAGGCAGCAGGGTAAAAAAGAAAATAATCTTATCAATGAATCCAGCCCCTATTTGCTGCAGCATGCTTATAACCCGGTCAACTGGTATGCCTGGGGTGAGGTGGCATTTGAAAAAGCGAGAAAGGAAAAAAAGCCGATCTTTCTATCCATAGGTTACTCTACCTGCCACTGGTGCCATGTTATGGCACGTGAATCATTTGAAAACGAAAAAATTGCAGCGTTACTAAATAAATACTTTGTCTGTATCAAAGTCGATCGTGAGCAGCGCCCGGATATTGATGCAGTTTATATGTCTGCGACAGAATTGATCAATGGCAATGGCGGCTGGCCGATGACAGTTTTTCTTGATAATGATTTACGCCCTTTTCATGCAGCTACCTATTACCCGCCATTTTCAACGGAAAAAAATCTTGGGCTGGAGGATGTTTTATTAAGAGTGAATGATCTATGGGTAAAACAACCAGAAAAAATTGATGAAGTGGCTACAGCTGTGACGTTACGTATAACGGCGATGGCTGATGATACTTTAGAACAAGGATCGCTTGTTGATAATATTAATGATCTTGCATTGCAGCAAATTAACGATGAGTATGATGATGATTTTGGTGGTTTTAGTGCGGCGCCAAAATTTCCTCGTCCGGGGATATTTGCTTTTCTGAATCAATTATCTCTGCAGGCTACAAAAACGCCTTTAGATAAACAGGCTGGGCTATCTGTTAATGACAAAAATATAAAAGACGCACGAAAAATGATGAGAAAAACACTGGATGGCATGGCATCTGGGGGCCTCTTTGATCAAGTAGCAGGCGGCTTTCATCGTTATTCCGTCGACGAGATCTGGCAGGTCCCTCATTTTGAAAAGATGTTATATAGCCAGGCGTTAATGACCATAGCCTATAACGATTTTTATCGGATAGAAGCGCAGCAAAAATATAAAGATATTGTTTATCAAACCTTGGGTTTTGTAAAAAGAGAGATGCAGTCACCGGAAGGTGGTTTTTATTCGGCACTGGATGCCGACAGTGAACGCGAGGATAAACCGGGTGAACATGCTGAAGGCGCCTATTATCTGTGGCATGAAACCGAGTTAAAAAAAGCACTTTCAAAAAAAGAGTTTGAGTTTGTAAAAAAATATTTTCATGTAAGAGCTGATGGAAATATAGACTCTGATCCGCGAGACGAATTTACGGGCCTTAATATTTTTTATATTGATGAAGCGTATAGAGATGATACGCTTACTCAACAGCAGGATGAATTGTTGCAGTCGGTCAGGAAAAAATTAAATAAAATACGCAGCTCTCGACCCCGACCTCATCTT
>CAJXZZ010000041.1 GCA_913065105.1 uncultured Gammaproteobacteria bacterium
TCATCTAAAACAAAAGAACAGGTTGATATAAATTCACGTTTATAATTTTGTAGGGTGACAGTGAATGTCCGTTTTCAACCAGATTTCCATGGTCCGAAAAAATCGCTCAATGTCGCTTAATGATTGAGAGCAGTCTCCGAATTATTACGTCCGAACGTCCGCTTCTGGCCGTTTTTTCTATGTCACACTACATCTTTAAGCGTGCGTTTATGATTGCTTAATAGACATTCGATAATATATGGATTAACTCACCGCCGTTAGCAGGTGTTAATGATGTGGCCAACTCATGCTTCCAATGGAACTATAAGTTGGTTAAAACGGAAAATGATGTGTTCGTGCAGAAATTTGCGGATAGATTGTAAATATTCTTTTGTTACTCTAGCCACTCGACAAGATAATAAATAAACTGCCCTTCGGAAGACTTGGACGGACCACTGACACGTGCGGCAAAATATTTTTTAGCAGGGTCTGCGCTGTCCAGTGCATCAGACGCACAGTCTTTAATCTCAACACAGTTAGCAGCAAAGCGATTGCGGCTGCGTTTGGGTACATACACCACAGCGTATTCAAGATTGGACGCTTTGGACTCGGGGTCCGGTGGTACCATTCCGCGCATATCAGTTCGGTATCATCTAATGTTTATTTATTTTATCAACATAAGCCATGCCGATTGCGGATACAACAAATGTTAGATGGATGATAACAAACCACATCAGTTTGTCATTATCGATGGATTGAACATTCATAAATTTTTGTAACAGATGGATCGATGAGATAGCAACGATAGAGGCGGCAACCTTCTGTTTAAGCGAGCCGGCATCCATTTTTCCCAGCCAGCTGAGTTTTTCATGACCATTGTCCAGATCGATGTTGGAGACAAAGTTTTCGTAACCACTGAGCATGACCATGACGAGTAGACCACCGACCAGCGACAGATCAATCAGGCTCAAAATAACCAATACCAGGTCAGCTTCTTTGGTCGAAAAAACCAGCGGCAGTACATGGATAACTTCTTGAAAGAATTTAAGGCCGAGGAGCAGCAGGCCAAAACTGAGGCCTAGATATATCGGTGCCAGTAACCAGCGGCTGGCATAGAGGAACTTTTCTGCGATGCGTTCTATCATGATGTTTGTTTAGTTTGTAAAGGTGGGGCGAATTATAATACTTAACAGGCCTAAAAACTAAATCATTCGTTCAATAACTGTTGTATATCTGCTTCCAGTTGGTTTACTGCTCCAAATGATACCTGTTTGAGAATACCTTTTTTATCGATCAGAATGCTCGAAGGCGTTCCCTGCAGGTTGTACATCTCAAAGGTAAGAGCGTTGTATGTTTTAGCCTTCAGATGGTTTTCAGCCTGTTGATAGATGGCCTGCTTACGTTCGCTGCTTAATGTGCCCTGATGGAAGTCGGGAATCTGGCTCAGAATAAACTGATTTATGTTCTTCTCATTAACTTCAGCTTCATTTTTTACCAGTTTATCCATGGCGACACTAAAAGGTATGGAGTAGGGTAATCTGTTGTTTTCAAGAAAACCTGCTTTGCCTAACTGGGATAATGGCTCGCCGTGTAATTCACCCTGTTGTAGAAGACCTTGCAGGTTATTCAATGTATTATGTTCGAAGTGTTCAAAAGCCGTGGCAATTGCGAATACCTTTAAACCTTGTGAAGCATAAGCTTCATGCAATCGAATGGTTTCAGGTAACGCGTGGATGAAGCAGCCGGGGCAATTAACCTGTATCACCTCAATGAGAATGACCTGACCAGTTAGTTCGACAATAGGTGGTTCATAACCCTGTGCCCAGCACTCGATCTCTGGTTGTGGAGCAGGTTTGTTAATGTGGGCTGTAATAGTCAATTTGTTAGTAGTTAATAATTTAGTGGTAAATAATAACGATGGGAACGAGTGATTTGTTACAGGCAGATTATACAGAATTAACACCGGAGACCATATTGTCTGCGGTAGAGTCGTTAGGTTATGAGACCAGTGGTCGTCTGCTCGCATTAAATAGTTATGAAAATCGTGTTTATCGCTGCGATCTGGAAGAGGGTGGCGGTATTATTGCCAAGTTTTATCGCCCCGGCCGCTGGAGCGATCAGGCTATACATGAAGAGCATCAATTTGCGCTGGAACTCATCGAAGAAGAGATTCCCGTGGTTGCGCCTATCTTCAAAGACAGCGTTTCTTTATTCTCCCATCAGGGTTATCGTTTTACTCTCTATCCTTTACGTGGTGGCCGTTGGCCTGATCTTGAAACACGTGAGGACTTAAACTGGATGGGGCGTTTTATCGCACGTATTCACAACGTTGGACGCACTTCATCATTTCAACATCGTCATCAGATTGAAATAGACAGGATGGGAAATGAACCTGCAGCCTATCTGCAACAAAATGGATTTATCCCCGGCTACCTGGAGATCGCTTACCAGACATTAGTCGACGATCTATTGAAAGAGATCCAGGCGGCATTTGATCGTTGTGGAAATTACCAGAGCATACGCCTGCACGGTGACTGTCACCGCAGTAATGTTTTATGGACGGATGACGGGCCGCACTTCGTTGACCTGGATGATTGTTGTAATGGTCCTGCGATACAGGATCTATGGATGTTGTTATCTGGTGAGCGTGCCGAGATGACGGAGCAGATGTGCGATCTTCTGGAAGGTTATGAAGAGTTTGCCGAACTCGATTTAAGTGAATTGCATTTAATCGAAGCACTGCGAACATTGCGCATGATGCATTACGCCGCATGGTTGGCAAAACGCTGGAGCGATCCAGCATTTCCGTTGGCATTTCCGTGGTTCAACAGCAATCAGTACTGGGAGCAGCATGTGCTCGAACTAAGAGAGCAATTTTCCCGCTTGCATGAACCCGTATTAGTTGTGTGAGTGTTTATTGTTTGATTGAGATAAACTCGATTAAAAGTTTTTATTTATAACAAACAGAAAAATACGCGAAAAAAAATTATCGGCGAAAAGAGAAATTATGAAGATAAGTATTATTAGCGGTAGTCACCGCAACCCATCTCAGAGCGAAAAAGTTGCTCGCTATCTGGAAAAAACGCTTGCCAGTGATTTTGCTGATATAAATCCCTGGGTTTATACCCTGGCAGATAACCCACTGCCTTTATGGGATCAGACCCTGTGGGAAGATAATGAAGAGTGGAACCAGCGACTGGCACCGCTGAAGCAGCAACTGAACGAAAGTGATGGTTTTATTATTATCTCTCCAGAGTGGCACGGCCAGGTTCCGGCTGGATTGAAAAACTTCTTTTTGATGTTCAACCGTTTTGAACTCGGTCATAAACCGGCGCTGATCGTTTCTGTGTCGTCTGCAGATGGTGGTGCTTATCCAGTGGCTGAACTACGCATGAGCAGTTATAAAAATAATCGATTGTGTTATATCCCGGAACAATTGGTTTTGCGCAATATTGAAACTATCTTAAATGAAAAAGCGGAAGATAATAATTCTGATGCGGACAGTTATTTCAAAGAGCGTATATCGTGGACCCTTGGAATTTTGCGGGGTTATGCCGTGGCTTTAAAATCCATGCGTGATACCACTGAGATACATCATGATAAATTTGGCAATGGTATGTAGGTCTTTATTGTTTATTTAGAACATTGTCAGTACGCTGATATTTAAAATAAAACATCGCGATACACTACTCTTACTAACAGTGGGCACTGCTAAACAAAAACGTTATTACTATAATTAGATAAGTGAATGCTGTGTTTCTATATATTCAATAGTCTCCTGCGTTTTGTCTTTGTTATTGTTCTGAGTAGATTTACGCATTACAGCTTCGACACGTGCCGCATTGATGGCTTGCTGGTTAATGATTTTTGGGTACAGAAGGTGCATTTTATCGACTAGCAGAGCCTGGTTTCTTGCAGTGGACTCAAGTGTTTCTCGTTGTGGATCTCTTAAAAAATCAAGAACCAGTAGATAGGGCGATAACCAGTCGATAAAAGAATCGACCAGTGATGCTTTTGTTTTATTTTGCCATTGCTGCTGAATTAGCATCTTAGGAAATAATCGTGGTGATAGTTCTCGGCCAATTAAACTGTTATCTAGATTAACGCCGGTCAAACCTATACCATCGTTGAACTGATCTCGATAAAACCACTGCGCAGAAGGCTGGCTGCCAGCACGTTGGTTGACTATCTGGTTAAGCAGTTCTCCGGCAGTTGTATCTTGATTTTCCAGTGGTGGGTATTCATTTAAAAATTTCTGTTTGCAGCGCAGACCGGCTTCCCAGTTTAAGTTATCAGGCAGATGAATTTTAGATTTTTTGCAGACGCTATCAAGTAGTGCGAGTGGGTCGCCAGTATGTTTTTCAAGTAACCAGAGCTCGTAGTTATCAGCAAATGGATAGGGGCATTGATCAGCATGTTCATGTACGGCGTCTAATAATGCATTACCTATAGCCTGAATCTCATTGTAGTGATAAGAAGCAATAAGCGGTGAGCGCAATAACCCGCTTTTTTTGTTCCAGTCACCAAAGCGGATATCCGGCATCTCGATTTCGAAAAATTCCTCAGGGTCATCTGTCGGGCAGTCGAAACTATCATGGACATATAGAGTCCAGTTGATGCCATCGATGGTAACGGCGTCTGCGCCACCAATGGATATAATGTTCATCACACCACGAAATGGATTAAGTATTTTCTGGCTGTAACATGAAATAGACATAATTTAAATTTAGTCTATGTATGACGAATTTCACTATTTTTTAGCATAATTGATAGCGGGTGAAATCAATGCTTCCTATTAGGTACGGGTTTTTCAATTGAATAAAGACAGTCAAATCTATTGATTTTGATCAAGAAAATTGGCGTTACTGCATAGTAGTCTGCGGGGACAAACCACATAAGGAGAATAAGACGATGTTGCAAGAAGGTGATAAGACGATTTTGACTAACGTGGCGAAAGTAATTACAGTGCTGGTGGTGATTATGTTTGTGCTGATGTTTGTGGCAAGTTATATCGGCGGGGGACAATAAAGGATCTCGCTTCCAGATTTAATCATTAAATATCAGTTGCTTATGAGTTGATGGCCATGTGCCGAAGTATTGCCAGTACTATTATTTTCTGTTGGATCTGAGTGTATTATAATTATTTGGATATGGATAAAGTTGCACTTGCTATAACAATCTTCGTGGTTTTAATCTGTGGATTAATTGCCTTTCTACGGGTTTACTTTGGCAATCAGCCCTGGACACTGTAGAGACTGCCTTATATTCGCCATTTCTGATATGATTAGCGTTTTTTTGAATTTAACTGGATAGGCTCATGCAAATCGAACAAAACGCTGTGGTAACCCTTCACTATACCCTTAAAGACAATGACGGTAACGTTATTGACCAATCCGAAGATGGTAGTTTTTTATATCTGCATGGCGCGATGAATATTATTCCAGGACTGGAAAATGCGTTAGCAGGTAAATCGGCAGGCGAGGAGTTATCTATAACTGTTGCTCCGGAAGAAGGTTATGGTGCAAAAGATCCTGAGCGAGTTCAGGAAGTTCCTAAAGAAATGTTTGAGAACTCGGGTGATATTGAAGTAGGTCTACAGTTCCATGCAGAAGGCCCAGACGGTGGCGCCGTAGTTGTTACCGTAATAGAAGTAAAAGATGATGTGGTTGTTATCGACGGAAATCATGCCTTGGCAGGCGTTGATCTAAACTTTGATGTTAAAGTGATCGAGGTGCGCGAAGCATCAGAAGAAGAGATCGAACATGGTCACGTGCATGGGCCGCATGGTCATCACCACTAAGTACTGATGTTTTATTTATATCAAGCATCGTTAAAAAACTTAACGATGTTTGATATAACCTCTCTGTCGTGAATGATACGACGATGGCCTAATCCTCGGGTTTTAATAAAACGAGCATGCGGCCAGGCCTGAGTGATTTTTTCACTACTCTGCCACGGTATTTCATTGTCATCCTCATCATGAATGAGCAAACCTTTACATTTTAAATTCTTAACATTTTTGACAGCGTCAACCGCATCTCTGGTGATCTGCCCGTAGGTTGCAAATGATTTTCGAATCAAGACTTGCATGACGTTATCTGGCAGAGCAAGTATGCGTTGGAAGTTATCAAGGATAATCTGAAAATCTTTAGGCGGGCAGATAAGCGCGCAGCGATCAAGCTCAAAACCCAGTGACATAGCGTGGATTAAAACCATGCCGCCGAATGAATGTGTGATGGCGGCATCAAATTTTCCGTATTGCTTATTTAGCGCGAGTACCGTATCAGTCATTTCCAACGCGCTGGTCTGTTTTCCCGGCGAGTTCCCGTGAGCAGGGCCATCAAAGCTGATAACGCGATATCCGATGGCATTAAGTTTTTCGATGTAATTAACGATCTGTGTGCCACGCCCGGTCCAGCCATGAATAAATAATAATGTTGCTTTTGGTTCGGTGGTTTTATCTTGCCAGATATATACAGAAACTGGCTGATTATTGACTGTAATGGTTTCACGAGTTGCCGAGTTTAAAGCCGGTAGTTCATACGATGGTATATTAAATCTTGTAGTCGTAAACCATTGCTCGAAAGCGAGTTTTCCGAAATAGTCCGGGAACAGTGGCCCTAGAGTGCTGTACATAAAACGTAATAGACGAAGTGCAAGAGGTGGCTTCGCAGTACCTGGTGTTTTATTAGATTTTTTCATAGGGCGGTCTTTATTGATACAATACTGACATTAATTACAGTAGAGAGTGGATACGGGTTAGGCATATGTTATCAGATGAAGAATTACATCAGTTGTTTTATAAAAAGTATTCAGGAATACATGGCGAAGGTTTATTTTCGCGGACTAAAATAAATCAGGGCGATTACATGGGTGAATATGACGGCCCGATGGTTACTGAAAATGGCTCACATGTACTGTGGGTAGAAAAATATGATGAGGTCTGGGTTGGGCGCGATGGCAAAAATTTACTACGATATCTGAATCACAGTATTGAGCCGCATGCTGAATTTATTGAATTTGAATTATATGCCTTACGTGATATCAATCCTGACGAAGAGATAACGATCGACTATGGCGAGGAGCCATAGCTGTCTAGTGTGTTGTTAAGCGGCTTTAATGTCCTGTGGTTTTAAGTGCAGAATCTGTTTACAGGCATTGCAGTAATATTGACCACGATTCTTTTTGATTCTGTTATGTCTGATTGCGCCCAGCTGGTGTTCCCGGCAACTGCAATGATAAGTGAATAATGTTCTATTTCTTTGTGGTATTCCAGTCAGGTCATAATTGGCTGTTACTGACGCATCAGCACCGAAAGCGTGCATGATCGCTTTCCATTCTTTGCCATGGGGTTTGATGTTATGTAAGCCATAAATAATATCGCTGACATAATGTGCGACTTCGTGGGGCACGGTGGTTTTAAAATTGTCCTCAAAATGCTTGGAGAAAATATACGGGTTGTATCGAATCTCTCTCTTATGGCGGAAAAGGCTACGCTTGACACGATACATGCCAGCCGAGCGACCTTTCAGGTTGAAAGTGATTTCAACATTAGCATTTTTTACATCAAACAATTTCACCGCCTGTTTAATATAAGCCCGAGTTTCTTCAGTCACCTGTTGCTGCTGATCGGTAGTTAAAGGTCGGACGATGGCTGGAGATTGCTTCATTATCAGTTGATTGCTTCAGGCGCGTGAAATAAATTCTCGCGTTTCCGTATTGACCTTAATCAGTTCGCCCGGCGTTAAATATTCGGGTACCTGTACAACCAGGCCGGTGGTTAATGTGGCTGGTTTGGTCCGCGCTGAAGAAGAAGCTGCTTTCATCGCAGGTGCGCATTCGGTGATCTCCAGCGTTAACGTGTTGGGTAGTTCAATACCAAGCAACTGGCCATCACTGATAAGTGCGCTGATTCCTTCCAGGCCATCAAACAGAAAATCCGACTCTTCCTCTGCAGAATCTGCCGCCAGTGAAAATTGTTCATAATTCTCACTGTCCATAAAAGTGTACGAGTCGGCGTCATGGAATAGCAACTGAACAGAGCAACGTGATATATCTACCGGGGTTATTACTTCGTCACCTTTATATCTGCGCTCAAACTTTTGTCCGCTACTGATGTCGCTACCAGTAACTTTGTATAAAGTACTGCCGCTACGTGAAGAGGGGGATTGCACAAAAACCTTTTTAATGAGAATGTTTTTGTTGTCCTGATCAATAACCAGGCCTTTTTTTAATTCGTTAGCTTTCATGGTTTATAATGTTTTTTGAATTGAGACTATTGTTTAATTATGAGTGATTTTTCATGCGGGTGAAACATTTATCTGTTCCTGACAGTGAGATTATTATGACAGCCGTGCGTTCACAGGGGGCCGGCGGGCAGAATGTAAATAAAGTTTCAACAGCGATACATCTAAAATTTGACATTGTTGCGTCCAGTCTACCAACAGCGATTAAACAGCGGTTATTAATGCTTAATGACAATCGGGTGACTAAAGATGGTGTGTTTATTATTAAGTCTCAGGAAACTCGTAGTCAGTTGACTAACCGGCAGGAAGCTTTGTTTCGCCTGCAGGCATTTATTGCGCAAGCATTAATCATAAGAAAAACGCGAAAGAAAACCAGGCCTACAAAAGCATCAAAGATGAGACGGCTGAATACTAAAAAAAAGCGCGGGGCTTTAAAAAAGTCCCGCCAGGAAGTTGATTAAAGCTCCCCGGTTTTATTGAGCTGTTACCTTAGCAGGCTAGAACCTAAATGTTCGGTTAAATAGAGCTTTTCCGGAATCTTGTCTTTAATCTTTTCGTGTAGTTCAGGTAGGCGAGACCAGTGTAATCCCTGTTTGTGATGGTGAGCCGTGTGATAACCGAGGTTGCCAGTTAATAAATTATAGATGGGGCTCATTATGTTATAGGAAGCTTCAAAATCATTGTCAACATCTAAACCAGCGTGGTGCCCGTATGTAACCCAGGCGGTGAAAAGCAAACTGACCATCATCGGTAAAATAAAGCAGAATAAGGTAGGCATGGGTCGGTACCAGAATAATGCAGTGAGAATTAATACGGTTACCGTTGTTGCTATTAAAAATGTCTTAAAAGGGCGAGGGTGTCTTTTTCCGACGACGTAACCACGATAGTATGCGGTAAGCGCAACATTAAATGAGTACTCGGCCCTTCCCATGTTTTTTCCGTTTTTTCGCTTCCAGCGGCTCTCATCTCTAGTCTGATCAAGGTAGTGATGGTGATGCCCTAAAACATGGTGCAATACCCATAGTTTTGAAGTTGCGCCTGTCTGCAACGCATAAATTTGCTCAAGTAAGCTGTTAAGAAAAGCATATTTAAAGGTAGGGGTGTGTTGATGATGATGGTTCCAGGCACAAATAACGCCTTTAGGCCAGATCATGAGTAGCCAATACGTTACCAATAGCCAGATATTATCGATAAGAAAATAGGCGGCAACATCAAGCGTAAACAATAAGGTGATAATTAAAACAGGTATGCGATCTTCGCGATATTTAAATAGAGGCATCATTCATCGGGTACAGGTAAATTTGAATTATAAGATAAGCAAATAAAACTTCCTGGTTTTCGGGTGTTTCAAGCTGAGTCGACTTGACCGTATAATTCTGCTGACATAGTTAATATATTTAGGCGGATTATAGCAGAATCTTATTAGGTAATTAATAGATGTTGCTTAAACGCAGCGAAATGTCTGCTCGGGGTTTTTATTAAACCATGTAAGCAGATGATTTTTAATATTATTTATTTTCTCTGCCGTGAGCGGGATTGCGGCAGCGGCGCCCCATACCGGCGCTGGCCAGCAGGCATCGGTTGTAAATCGTGCTATATGGTGAATGTGCAACTGCGGTACGACATTCCCCAGCGCTGCAATATTGAGTTTGTCAGGGTGATAGACATCTTCCAGACAACGGCAGAAAAACATCGATTCTCTGAGTAGCTGTTGTTGATCAGATGATGATAACTGGTGGATCTCAGTGATGTTTTCACGGTTGGGTAGCAGAATAAACCACGGGTAGTTGGCATCGTTTACTAGTAAAAGCGAGCACAAGGTGAATTCACCAAGCACGGTACAGTCTTTTTCGAGTTGAGGGTGAAGTCTTACCATAAGTGTAGATATTTACGTTGTTAGATGGCTTAGTATGTCATTTTAATGATATCGGAAACAGAGCGCAGTAAGGTGAATATATGGCTGATTGGTTGACAGGTAAAGTAATAGAAAAAATACAGTGGAATAAACGACTGTTTTCTTTGCGTATAAAGGCTGATCTGCAAGATTTTATGCCAGGTCAATTTGTACGTGTGGCTCTGGATTTAAACGGTGAGCGAGTGGCAAGGCCTTATTCATTAGTTAATAAACCGGATGATGATTTTTTAGAAATCTATTTCAATATTGTTGCTGAAGGGCCGTTATCTCCAAAACTGGCTGAGCTTCAGGTTAATGATGAAATTTTTGTTACCGATAAAGCCAATGGTTTTTTAACCGTTGATGAGGCGCCCGAATGTAAACATCTGTGGCTGTTGGCTACTGGGACCGGTGTTGGGCCATTTCTTTCTATTTTAAAAAGTAAAAAAGTATGGCAGCGTTTCGAAAAAATTGTATTGGGTTTTTCGGTAAGAGACGTTTCGGAGTTGTCGTATCAGAAGCAGATAGCAATGATTGAAAGCCAGCATGGCGAGCAGTTTTCATTCGTACCGTTTATTACCCGTGAGAAAATTGAAGGTGCGATGAATCAACGAATTCCACAGAGTCTTGTTGATGGTTCATTTGAAATAAAAGTGGGTATAACTATTAATGAAAATGATTCCCATATAATGATGTGTGGTAACTCTGCGATGATAAGCAGTGTCTCTGAGTGTCTGGAAAAACGTGGCTTGCGTAAGCATCGACGTCGTGAGCCTGGGCATATTACGACTGAAAAATACCACTAAAGAACAGTGAATAGTGAATAATTAATAGTGAAAAGTTAAAAAGCAAAAGAAGTAATTGTTACATTTCATTTATATTGAAAAAATTCACTATTCACAGTTTCTTAAATGTTTTCCTCAAGAAAATGTTTGAAGTTGTGCGCGTCAATAATCTGTGTGCCATCACAGTTAAATTGCATTCTGACAATTCCCTGTACGATACACAGCGTAATGTTACGCAAATAGTATCCTTCAATGTCGCGTAGTTTTCTTACGGTGGATAATATCTTAGGAATATTATCTGGCTCGAGAGGTATCCAGTGTTGCGAGCGGCGATTTAAAATATTCTGCCAGTAAGAAGGTATTTTTTTGTAATGCTCACTGGCGCGCAAGGTCGCATATAATTCGCGCATCAGAGAGATTTTGTCATCGTATGCTATCAAAGGAAAGTGACGATGGATGTAATCCTCGTCAGCAATTTTTTCGGCGTCATGTATTTCCTGGCGCAAAGGATCAAACACTGAGTTGGTGCGAATTTCACCACTGTTGAAGCCGACAAAAATTCGATAGATGCCCCGGTTTAACAGGATGTCTTCTAAGTTAGGCTCTAATTGATCAAATAGGCTATCAACCTTGCTGTCATAACGTTTTCGTAAAGGCGCACTTTCACGTAACGATGGGTCACCTTTAATGCCGATTAGGACCTGTTCAGAGTTCAGTCCTGCCGCACTGACAATGCTTTCCTTTAAGATGAGCTCTTCAAGTCGCTCTTCTTCGGTGGCGTCCACATTATTTTCCATATCATTTTGGTCTGTCATCACTATTGCCATGTCTGAGAATTCTGGAGATTTATAAATCTATGTCAAATAAGGTCAGAGTATTGTTTAAATTGACTATGATACTGATGCTATATGACAAATGTATGAATTTTACGTTAATAAAATCACTTGTAGCCGCTACATCTGCTTAATTTGTTGATTCTGCAGATTTAATAATTGGTAAATAGTGTTAAAGCAGAAGTAGCTATTCTAATTATTTTTTATGATTAAAGGTTTCACCGGTATTATCAGCCGGATTTTGCACGGTTTCTTCATCAGGGAACAATTTTTTTAAGTCCGCCATGCTTAAGGTGTCACCTTTTTTATCATAATAATCCCAAATCATTTCCCAACGTGTGTCATTAAAATAAAAACCAGTTGGCAGTAAGCAAACAACTTTCTGATTAAGGTCGGTTATAACTTTAGGTTCGATTAATTTTCCCGCTGACATACTGTAGAGACCTGACTGAACGAATTCGTTACTATATTCGGTTTGTAGTTTAACGGACTTTGATGGAATGAGCGTGAGTAACAAACCAGTTTTATTATCAATTATCGAGTTTGGCGGCTATCCAGACTTTGCCTCATTATACGAATCGTTGGGCTTTCAGGTAGAAAAAACCGATAGTGTTCGTAAAGCAGTCAAGCTGATCCGTAGCCATAAACCCTCGGTTATGGTGGCAGAGTTTAACTTCCAGTCCGACTTTCGTGACCGTACCAGCAGTCTAGAAACCTTGTTATCGAGCACACAGGGTGTCACCGATGTAAGTATGATCGTTTTTTATGAGAAAGAGTTTGAGCCTCAATATCAGCGATTTCTACAGACGTTTCATGTTGCGGCTTCGTTAACTTTTCCCGTCGATGAAGGCGAATTGCGCTCCGTATTGCAGAATATATCTAATAAGATAGGGTAAAGTTGGTGTTATCACCCTGCATTTTGCGTGTTTCTATCGAGAGTAAAATGCTGTAAAAAGCACAGTTATTCTACGTTTAAACGGTTTTTCTTATGACAGGCAATAAAGAACTCGATGAACTGCTAATTGATAGCTCATCTCCCGAACAGTCCAAAGAAGATATTCAGAAGTATCTTGATAAAAAACAGGCGGCTTATGACGCGCTTGAGGCAAGTGCAGCGCCGATTGATCGTGCGCGACTGCAGCTTGATGTGGCCGAGGCGCTGATTGGTATGGGGCGTGCTGATGAGTCCTGGGAAAAAGCACGTTCTGCACTGAATACTTTCATCGAACTTGAGCAGTGGCAGGATGCGGTCGAAAGTTGTGATGTGTTATATCAGAGTGCTCAGCCAGCTTCGCTTGTTGCATTAGCTCATGGCGTCTGGTTATCGGTAACCTACCCGGTTGATCCGACTTTAACCGTTAACATGCTGAGTTATGTTGTTGATGAAACGCCGGCAACAGCTGATGGTGCTGCGATAGCGGCAACAGTGGCGCATTATGTTGCTGATGTGCGTGCAGCAGAGGATCAGCATAAAAGCCTGACTTTTCTAACTAAGCAGATGCTGGCAAATGTGGCTAAAGGTCATTCTGGGGCCGAAGATCAGGAAGCATTAAAGGCTTGGATGGAGCGTCTGGAGCTACTGGATCCGGATGTTTTTCTGCCACGTTTATCACTGGTTTTAGGTGCGATCGTGCCTGCAGATCAGTGGTGGTTTGATCGTGATGCCTTAAGGGAGAAAATTCCGCAGTAAAGCTGTGCCGTTTTAATCCAGCGACAGTTCGCTGGTATCGGGGATGTCAGCTTTTATTTCAGGTTTCGGATGTTCGATCAAATCAGCACCTGCTTCAGCCATGCTGATATTAGAGATGTCGTCAATCTTCTGAGGGATGATTTTTTCGCTATGCTCTAGTACATTCGTGCCAACTTCAGCCATGGTGATATCGCTAATATCATCGATTTTTTGAGCAGGTACGACGACAGGGTTTTCCAGAACGTCAGCCCCCGTCTCTGCCATAGTAATGGCGCTAATGTCGTCAATTTTCTGTGCGACCACTTCGACAGAATTTTCTAAAACATTGGCGCCTACAGGTGCCATGCTTATATCACCCGTATCTATCTCGGTGTCACTGGCCTGAGATTGCGCCTGTGTGGGTTGTTGTGGTTGTTCAGTTGCGTTAGTCGATGGTGTAGCACTGGGTTTTTCTGCTTCTGCATTAGCAGCGCAAGCTTCAAGTTTGATAACAAGACCGGCATTTTCTAATGCTGCCTGGTATTTTTCCGCCATGTCAGCATTAACCTTGCCTTTTATTACTTTGCGGCCACCAGCAAAGTAGGGCGCCAGTTTCGCAGCGTCTGTTTTAAATATTTTCGCCATGTTTTGTATGGCAGTGTCCTTATCTTTGCCGGCTTGTAATATACCGAAAAACACCACATCAAACAGTTCTTCACTCATTTCTTAAACCTGTGCTCTATGTATACCTGATTAGTGTAGACGAAAAGCCTTCAGCGTTCATGTTTTGGCGCGGATTTTTAACAGTAGAATGGCGTCATGAAAATGATGAATTATTGCCGCGAAGCAGGTAAAGGGTTAAGCGCTTAAGAATGTTTTATGTTTGCGTAGTTCGCGGCTAATCCGGGTTTGTTTGAAATGGTTAGTCCTTATTCTCTGGTTTGGTGAATTGCACAACGTGTGATTTCTTTGGTTCATCAGCGTAACGAGGGCGTTTATCCATGGTTTCACCAGCGGCTTCAATTATTTCTTTTTCGCGTGCTGTAAGCAGCATGAAGCAATGTTTTACGTTCTCAATCGTCTGCGGCTTTAATGGATGCGGGCGACCGGGCGGCGGCGTGGTGTCACGTACTACCTCGGATAAAACCTTGCGTAATGTCGCCAGTATCTGGTGTTCTTTTGAATGAAATTCTGTACTCATAATGTGATGTTTTCGTCTGGCCGGGCTACCGGTATAATGAGGAACTATGTGTTTAGTCGGTTTAGTGCTTCAATAGATCTGAACGCGATAAGTTTAACAAATCTGGAGACAGATTGAGACAGGATTAACTAGAGATACCCTAATGCCCTATTACGTATTTAAAATGACCTCACCAGAAGGTATGAAATTAGTAAAAAATCTGGAACTCATTGGCGATTATGAGTCTTTCCGTGATGCCAAAGATTTTGCAAAAACGCAACGCGCTGAACTGGATAAGGACGGCACAGTCGTTATTAAAGTGATGTACGCAGAAAATCAGTTACTTGCAGAAGAGCAGTTGATGGCATACAGGGAAAAACCTGTTGTTATGGAACACGAAAAATAGCCATATGCTGTGATGCGGGTTTTGTTATGGAAGAGGGTGAGTATAAGTCGACTTATGGAGAGCTAACATCCGTTCGTTGTGTTTTTGAGAAAGCGCTGACGAATCATCGTGCAAAATGCCGTCTAGCTAAGCATTTTTGCCTGGCAGACCGCGAAGGCTACTCATGTGAAGATGCTGAATCATCGCTAAATTGTGCCGAACTTCTAGAAAAATTAAGAAAAAAATCAGCATTTGTACTTAAGGTTCGCGATATTAATGGACCGCTACCGCATAATACGGAAATTAGAGTGCAAGCGGGCGGCGTGAAGGGTTTGGCCAGGCTGATAAATACAGAGATTACTGGTACGGTTGATGATATCAACCTGGTTTTAACTTAAGGGCACCTCTATTAATTGCTTGTGCCCTCTGGCTTTACGACCAGTTCAGAATTAAGACGTGCTTTTGAAGCCATGCTTATTGCCTGTCGAAAAAGTGCAACGCAGAGTCTGGGCTGGTCGTAAAGCCCCGTAGGGCGCGGCCTGAAGCGTGCATCTGCTGCGTTGTGAGCCTTGAGAATGGAATAACCATTCTGCTGCGGCTCACGCCTTGCAGCTACACGCTTCAGGTCACGCAGAGGACATAAGCAATTAATAGAGGTGCCCTAAAGTAATTAATAAATTTGGCTGCCTGGAAAACTTACCCTACAGTGAAATTATTCAGTCTGTAGAGCAGTTTCAGGGCAGGCGTCGCAGACAACGTTAAAATATTGAATTAAGAGGTTTTCATGTTAAGTAATAATAGAATAGCGCGTGCGCATTCAACAGAAGAGTATGTCGATATGATCAATCAGGCCATTGATGAGACATTTGATCTTCGTCAGGCGATTGAATTTGATGAAGAGTTTATGTCCGATGCCCGCATACTGGTTGACGAGCTAGAGAAAAGTTTAAAAGCAGTATACGAATCCATGAAAGATGGCAGTTATCAGTTTGCTACCGGTGATTTACCCTATGTGGCGTTGATGGAAAACTATCATCCTGAAATGGTGCCTTTTAGATATCTTTTAAAACGCATCAATGAGACGCATATGAAAGGTCTTGAGTTAAAGGAGTCTTAAAAAGGGCTTAAGTTACGCACAGTTTGTCCATTTTTTCTGTGGATAACTTTGTGGATGAAATATCTTTAGATTTTGTTTTTTATTTCTGTGCCAAATACATTAAATCATTAGATATTTAGTGGGTATTGGATAAAGTGTTTTTATTCAATTACTTGAGAGTTCTTCTTTACGTTGTATTTAATGAGCGCAAGGCTAACTGACTGTTTATTTATTCCATCACTATATCTTGTGCCTTGTGCATAACTCAAACACAAGGCGGCTTTTAAAACTTAGTATTTTACTGAAAAATGCTTTTTATTTGATCGCATTAAGCGCTTCTTCTTTAGAAACCGCTTCATAAGGCGTATCACGAATCTTATCGTGAACATGCATGCGGTATTCTACAAAGTCAGCGGGTTCATCAAAATGTAAAAAAGGGTTCCCCTGGCACTGGGTTTCCATTGTTGATGTCGGTGATTGCGGGGCATAGTTATGCCCGGGATGTAACACTGTTGAGTTTGGTAATTCGGTTTTCATTTTCTTTAAGGTTTGAAACATCTCTTCAGGGTCGCCACCAGCAAGATCACAGCGGCCACAGCCAAATACAAACAGAGTGTCTCCCGCAATCAGGTCGTTGCCAACATGGTAGCAGGTGGATCCCGGAGTATGGCCGGGGGTATGCAGGATGTTGATCTGACTGCTGCCAATGTTTATCGACTCGCCACCGTGATGCAGTACTGGCTGATCTAGCGCTGCGCCCCAGAATTTCGCCTCTTGTTTTAATAAATGAACTTTGGCATCGCTATGTTCCAGCGTTTGTTGCAGGCCATTAATGTGATCATGGTGGCTGTGTGTTAACAAGATGTCAGTAATACGTATATCTTTGGAATCTGCAAAATCGAGCACTTTCCCTACTTCCCATGCAGGGTCTACGATAGCGGCAGTGTTACTGGCGTGGTCATGAATCAGGTAAACGAAGTTCTCCATGGGGCCCAGTTCCATACTGTGGATGCTGTAGTTGTTGTTTTGTTGCATGATGGGCCTCTGTTTAATTGGTTTTATGTACCATGAATGGAAACACGGTTATAATTTCTCGATTATTAAAGTATACCTTGTTGGTCTTAATATATGATGTAGTTCCTTATTGTCAGATCAAGGTAATGAGATTAAAAATTCCGTAGTTATTAGAGTGTATCGAGCAGATGTTCCCGTTTATTAATAATCCCTACGATGTTCTACATTATGTCTACTAGTCAGCTCTCTCGGCCAATGATTGGTGTTGGTGTGCTGGTATGGCGCGATAAACAGCTGCTGCTCGGTAAACGTTTTGTGAAAGGTGATCAGAGTTGCTGGCAATTCCCTGGCGGTCATCTTGAAAATGGAGAGTCGGTTACAGATTGCGCTCGACGCGAAGTGCTGGAAGAGACCTCGCTAAAAATTAAAACAATACGCCATCTTGGCTTTACTGATAAAACGTTTGCTGTTGGTTCGCGTCGATATATTACTTTGCTGGTGTCTAGTGACTATGATTCAGGCGAGGCGAAAACGCTAGAACCAGATAAATGTGAGCTCTGGCAATGGTTCGATTACCAGCAGTTACCTGAGCCCCTGTTTAAACCGATAACTATCTTTCTTTCGCAAGCAATTGTCTCACAGCAAGATGATTTGTATGCCCTGCATTGTGCTTCCCGCAAAATACCGGTTACTCTATAAAAAATTGACGAAGATAAATCCCTGTCCAGACATGTGGCGCGGTATTTATTAAGACGACGGTTTGTTCATCGCGTAGGTGCAATTTCGTACGACACGATATTGGCTCGTGTCTGGTGTTATTAATTGGATTAAATATTCTTTTAACTGTTTTTTTAACGTGTTTAAGTTAATAATAAGCAGTGACATAGATAACTTCTGTGAATTGTATCTACAATTAAAACAATTGCTTTAAATGATTTCTAAGGTGTGGGATGGCTCAAACAAATAAAACAGGTATGTCTGAACTTTGGGAAAGTTCAGCATTTTATGGTGAGAGCGCTGCCTGGTTAGAGTCGATGTATGAAACCTATCTTAGTCATCCTGATCAGCTAGAAGAAAAATGGCGTTTATACTTCGATGATCTTCCGACCAGATTAAATGGTCGTGCCGGCAATGGGAGTGATGTTGAGAAGTTAAGCCGAGAGATATCACATAGGGAAATCTCCCCGCGGGAAATGCATAATTACTTCCTTGATTATGCCAGGCAAAAACATGCGCGTGGTTTTGAGGCTGATACAGGTTATGACCACGAGAAAAAACAGGTACAGGTATTACAGTTAATTAATGCGTATCGCTTTCGTGGTCACCAGATAGCAGATTTAAATCCTTTAGGCGGTCGACGTGAAGCCGAAGTGGATGAACTGTCACTGGAGTACCACGAATTATCAGAAAATGATTTAGATACTGTATTTGAAGTCGGTTCACTTGCGGCAGCTTCAAGTTTGCCGTTAAGGAAAATTCATCAGATTATTCAGGAAACCTATTGCGGCACAATTGGTACTGAGTATATGCACATCATGGAAACCGCAGAAAAACGATGGATACAGCAACGTCTGGAAACTGCACGTGGCAATGCTAGTCTGAATGAAATCGAAAAGATCAATATTTTGCAGCAGTTGACCGATGCTGAAGGATTAGAGCGTTACCTGCATTCAAAGTATGTTGGGCAAAAAAGGTTTTCGCTGGAAGGTGGCGAGTCATTAATTCCGCTACTTGATGAGCTGGTGCAATTTGCCGGCACGCAGAAAATTAAAGAAGTTGTGATAGGTATGGCGCATCGTGGTCGACTGAATGTGCTGGTAAATGTTTTAGGTAAAACACCGGGTGAATTGTTCAGCGAATTTGAAGGTACAAAAGAAGTTAAGGAGCTGACCGGTGATGTTAAATACCATTTAGGCTTTGCTTCCGATATGGATACGCCTGGTGGTCCTGTACATTTGGCGGTAGCTTTTAATCCATCACATCTTGAAATTGTTGGCCCCGTCGTTGAAGGTTCGGTGCGTGCAAGACAATGGCATCGAGGGGATCGAGAAGGTAACGAAGTGATCCCGGTGCAGATACATGGTGATGCTGCTTTTTCCGGTCAGGGCGTGGTGATGGAAACATTGCAGATGTCCCAGTCACGCGGGTATTTAACGCACGGTACTATACATATCATTATTAATAACCAGATAGGATTTACCACGAGTGCGCAACAGGATGCGCGTTCAACTTATTACTGTACCGATATTGCAAAAATGGTTGGGGCACCAATTTTTCATGTCAATGCGGATGACCCGGAAGCGGTTTCCATGGTGACACGAATCGCATTAGAGTTCCGCAATAAATTCAAAAAAGATGTCGTTATTGATATGGTGTGTTATCGCCGCCATGGACATAATGAAGCGGATGAGCCATCAGTTACACAGCCGATGATGTATAAAAAAATTCGTGCACTGGAAAGCACCAGAGAGATCTATGTAAGGAAAATAGTAAAAGAGAATGTGTTGACGCAGGAACAGTGCGACATCATGGCGCATAGTGTGCGTAGAATTTTAGAGTCTGGCGAATGTGTTGTGCCGCATAAGTTACCGGAATCAAAAGCAGACCTGTCTACTCATATCGACTGGACTGAATACTTAACTGATTCAATCTTAAAGGACGTTGATACCACCGTTTCGCTGGCGAAAGTTCGTCAGGTGGCAGAAGTTTTTGAGCGACTGCCAGAAGGTTTTCAGTTGCAGGCGAGGGTAGAGAAAATAGTTGCAGATCGTCTGAAGATGACGGCAGGCGCATTATCTATTGATTGGGGTTATGCAGAGTTAATGGCGTACGGCACTTTGTTGCAGCAGGGATATTCGATACGTTTATCCGGCCAGGATAGCGGGCGTGGCACATTTTTTCATCGTCATGCGGTGCTGCATAATCAGGTGGATGGGTCATCGTACGTCCCACTGAGAGAACTAGGTGATAAAAATAGCAATTTCAGAGTGTTCGATTCTCTATTGTCTGAGTTGGCTGTTTTGGGTTTTGAGTATGGCTTTTCAACAACAGAACCGAAAACACTGGTGCTGTGGGAAGCGCAATTTGGTGATTTTGCCAACGGTGCGCAAGTGGTTATCGATCAGTTTATTTCGGCCGGTGAGCATAAGTGGGGTCGTGCCAGTGGACTGGTTATGTTGTTGCCGCATGGTTTTGAAGGTCAGGGCGCAGAGCATTCATCGGCACGACTGGAAAGATATCTGCAGTTATGTTCGGTGCACAATATGCAGGTCTGTGTGCCGAGTACCCCCGCACAGATGTTTCACCTGTTAAGACGTCAGATGGTGCGTAATTGTCGTAAGCCGTTAATCGTGATGACGCCAAAAAGTTTACTGCGCCACAAGTTATGTGTCAGCAGTCTGGAAGACTTAACAGAAGGTAAGTTCAGCTGGGTGCTGCCAGAAGTCGATGAACTACCAGCAGAAAAAGTTCGACGTGTTGTTATCTGTAGTGGCAAAATTTATTACGAATTATTAGAAGCCAGGCGCGTAAATCGAATTCATGATATTGCACTAGTGCGTATCGAACAGCTCTACCCTTTCCCTGGAGAGCAGCTTGATGTTTTGTTGGAACAATATATAAATACCAATGAGCTGATATGGTGTCAGGAAGAACCGAAAAATCAGGGTGGCTGGGATTTTTGTAAATTACGTATTCCAGCATTTATAAATGAACGTTGGCAATTAAGTTATGCGGGCAGGGATCCTTCTTCTGCGCCTGCGGTCGGTTCTGCAAAACTGCATGCAATACAACAACAGGCAATAATAAATATGGCTTTAGGTCTTCGGCTTTAAGTCTTATGGAAGAATGATATGAAGATAGAAATAAGAGTTCCTGAGTTACCGGAGTCTGTGGCTGATGCGGTTATTGCTAACTGGTATAAACGGGTTGGTGAATCGATCGATGAAGATGAAGTGCTAGTCGATCTTGAAACGGACAAAGTTATTTTAGAAGTGCCAACGATTAAGCAGGGTGTGGTTAAAGAAATTTTATATTCGGTGGGTGATACTGTTACAGCGGGGCAGCTACTGGCGGTAATTGATGTCTCGGAGCAGATTGCTGTACCAGATGAAGTGCAGATGGCAGAAAGAAAGGTAAACGATGCTGATAAATCTGTCGTTGCGATGAGCCCATCGGTTCGAAAATTAATAGCAGAAAATGCCATCGATGCAACGCAGTTAAGCGGCAGTGGTAAGAACGGACGCATTTTAAAGCTGGATGTAGAAAACTATCTGGCTAAAAATACCGCTGAAGAAAGCACTTCCGTTTCAGTTGAACAGAATAAAAAGCCTGCTGTTAAAATATTTCAAACTGAATCAGGTGAGCGGCTTGAACGACGGGTGCCGATGACGCGATTACGTGCACGTATTGCCGAGCGATTAGTTCAGTCGCAACAGGATGCTGCGATACTGACAACGTTTAATGAAGTCAACATGAAGCCAGTGATGGAAATACGTTCACGTTATAAGGAAGTATTTGAGAAGAAGTTTGGCGTGCGATTAGGTTTTATGTCATTTTTTGTTCAGGCCAGTATCGAAGCTTTAAAACGGTTCCCGGAAGTTAACGCATCGATTGATGGCGATGATATTGTTTATCACGGGTTTTATGATGTTGGCGTCGCTGTTTCAGGTCCTAATGGGCTGGTTGTTCCCGTCCTGCGTGATGCCGATATTCAATCTATTGCTGAGATCGAACAGTCCATTATTAACTACGCAAATAAAGCCATGGCAAACAAGCTGGCTATAGAAGATATTACCGGTGGCACCTTCACCATTTCTAATGGTGGTATCTTTGGTTCGATGTTATCAACGCCTATTCTTAATCCACCACAGAGCGCAATTTTAGGTATGCATAATATTACCGAACGCGCCATGGTGGTCGATGGCGCGGTAACAATATTACCGATGATGTATCTAGCGCTATCTTATGATCATCGATTGATTGATGGTAAAAGTGCGGTACAGTTTCTGTTGACAATCAAGCAACTATTAGAAGATCCTTCACGCATGTTATTGGGGGTGTAACGATGACAACGACATACGATGTAGTAGTGATTGGTGCAGGACCCGCTGGATATGTCGCTGCAATACGCTGCGCGCAGCTCGGATTAAAAATAGTCTGTATCGATGAGTGGACAAATCATAAGGGAGAATCATCACTGGGTGGTACCTGTTTGAATGTAGGTTGTATACCATCGAAAGCATTACTTGAATCTTCACATCTGTATCAACAGGCTAATGCCGACTTCGAGCAGCATGGTATATCGGTCTCATCTCTGGATATAAATATTGAAACCATGCAAGCGCGAAAAAGTCAGGTAGTCGATGATTTAACACAAGGTATACAGGCGCTGTTCAAGGCTAACAACGTTGAGTTAATACATGGCCGTGCAAAAATTACAGCGACAGATACTATTGAGATATCAGATCGAAAAACACGGAAAAAAATTAATGAGATAAAAGCAAAAAATATTATTATTGCCACAGGGTCATCGCCGGTTCGTTTGCAGCAGGCGATGTTGGTAGACGACTATATTATTGATTCAGCGGGTGCGTTAGAACTGAATGCAGTGCCAGGGCGATTAGGAATTGTTGGTGCGGGTGCAATCGGACTTGAATTAGGCAGTGTCTGGTCACGTTTAGGTTCTCAGGTGGTTCTGCTGGAGGCAATGCACGACTTTTTACCCGCGGCAGACAGAAAACTGAGCAACCTGGTTAAGCGTAGTTTAGTCAAACAGTCTCTGGATATTCGGCTGAATGCCAGGCTGGTTTCAGCCAAAGTTAAAAATAAAAAAGTGCATGTTATCTATGAAGATAAAAAAGGCGAGCAAAAAGAAGTTTTTGATAAATTAATCATTGCGGTTGGCCGAAAACCAAACACTGATCGTATATTTGGCGAAGAGCTGGGTATCGAAAAAGATGAAAGATGTTTTATTCTGGTCGATGATAGCTGCCAGACCAGTGTGCCAGGTATCTATGCGATAGGTGATATCGTGCGTGGCCCAATGCTTGCGCATAAAGGTTCAGAAGAAGGCATGATGGTTGCTGAGCATATAGCTGGTCAACATGCAGAGATTAACTATGATCTGATTCCTTCTGTAATATATACGCATCCCGAACTTGCCTGGGTCGGAAAGTCGGAAGATGAATGCAAGAGTGCAGGTATAAAATATAAAACAGGCAGTTTTCCTCTTGTCGCCAGTGGCAGGGCACGCGCTATGGCTGAGACGGAAGGTCTGGTTAAAATCATTGCAGATGCAGAAACGGATCGTGTATTAGGTGTGCATATTTTTTCAGCACAGGCATCTGAGCTTATCGCACAGGCGGTCCTGATGATGGAGATGCAGGCTACTTCGGAAGACATGGCGCTAACCGTGTTTGCCCATCCGACTTTATCTGAAGCCGTGCATGAAGCGGCACTATCGGTTCATGGTCGGGCTATTCATATTAAAAATTAAAAGCGTTTAACCGCAGAGGCGCGGAGTCGCAGAGTTTTTTATTTTTCGCCTGCGGCGCAATTAATCAGTAAAAAGTTTTTCTCCGCGTCTCTGCGTCTCTGCGGTAAAATGATCTGTTGCTGTTCTGACTTAATGCACTACAAGAAAAATATTATCTAATTTGATGAGACAATAATGAATTTACACGAATATCAGGCAAAGCAGGTGTTTGCCCAGTACGGCATGCCGGTGCCAAATAATCAGGTCGTAGAATCTGCTTCTGATGTCCCCGCGGCACTGGAAAAACTCTCTGGTGAGCGTTGGGTAGTAAAAGCACAGGTGCACGCCGGTGGTCGCGGTAAAGCGGGTGGTGTTAAGTTAGTTGATTCAGCTGAGGCAGTAAAACAAGCAGTCAGTAATATGATCGGCACAAATTTGGTGACTTATCAGACGAATGAGAAAGGTCAGCCGATCAATCAGGTATTGATAGAAGAGATAAGTAATATTAAACGTGAGCTCTACCTGGGTGCGGTAATTGATCGAGCGTCGCAACGCGTAGTTATCATGGCGTCAACCGAGGGCGGCATGGAAATAGAGAAGGTTGCTGAGGAGACGCCGGATAAAATTTTAAAAGTAACGATTAATCCTTTGACCGGCTTGCAGCCCTATCAGTCAAGAGAGCTGGCTTTTGGTTTAGGTCTGGAAGGTGATCAGATAAAACAGTTTGCAAAGTTGCTCGATGGTTTTGCAAAAATGTTTGTCGAAAAAGATTTAAGCCTGGTGGAGATCAATCCTCTAGTGCTTACTGACGAAGGTCAGTTGATCTGTCTGGATGGAAAAATAAATGTAGACGACAATGCGCTGTATCGGCAAAAAGATATCCTGGCGATGCGTGATGAATCACAGGAAGATGAACGAGAAAATCGCGCCAAAGAATGGGATTTAAATTATATCTCTTTAGATGGTGATATCGGTTGTATGGTCAATGGTGCAGGACTGGCGATGGCGACCATGGATCTGATCAAACTCTGCGGAGGTGAGCCAGCTAACTTTTTAGATGTCGGTGGTGGCGCGACCAAAGAGCGTGTCAGTGAAGCTTTCAAAATTATTTTATCAGATGATAATGTAAAAGGTATCCTGGTTAATATATTCGGTGGCATCGTGCGCTGTGATCTAATTGCAGAAGGCATTATCGGTGCGGTCGAAGAGGTGCATGTCAACGTACCCGTCGTCGTTCGACTTGAAGGCAATAACGCAGAACGTGGCAGTCAGTTATTATCAGAGAGTGATGTCAATATTATCGCAGCGAACAACCTGACCGATGCGGCAGAAAAAATCGTTGCCGAAGTTAAAAAAAATAAGTGAATTAAATGAGCGTATTAATAAATAAAGACACAAGAGTTATCTGCCAGGGCTTTACCGGTAAGCAGGGTACATTTCATTCTGAACAGGCAATCGCGTATGGCACCAATATGGTGGGCGGGGTAACGCCGGGTAAGGGCGGAAAGACACATCTTGATCTGCCCGTGTTCGATACCGTCAAACAGGCAGTGAATGAAACTGATGCAGATGCATCCGTTATCTACGTGCCAGCACCATTCTGTAAAGATTCTATACTGGAAGCGATCGATGCCGGCATTGAATTAATCGTTTGCATCACCGAAGGCATTCCAACGCTTGATATGCTGCAGGTTAAAATCGTCGCGGAGAGTGCGGGCGCAAGAATAATTGGCCCTAACTGCCCTGGTATTATTACACCGGGCGAATGCAAGATAGGTATCATGCCGGGCGAGATTCATCTGCCGGGTAAAGTTGGCGTGGTCTCGCGTTCAGGCACACTCACCTACGAAGCAGTCAAACAGACCAGTGATTACGGTTTTGGTCAAACTACCTGCATAGGTATTGGTGGTGATCCTATACCCGGCACCAGCTTTATCGACTGTTTACAATTATTTGAGAATGATCCGAAAACCGAAGCTATTTTAATGGTCGGTGAAATCGGCGGTAGCGCAGAAGAAGAGGCCGCAGAATTTATCCAGTCAGAAGTTTCTAAACCCGTTACTGCATTTATCGCTGGCGGTACTGCACCAAAAGGAAAACGCATGGGGCATGCAGGGGCGATTATCGCGGGTGGCAAGGGTACGGCAGAAGAAAAGTTTGCCGCCCTGGAAAAAGTCGGGGTGCATATAGTACGATCACCTGCTGATCTGGGTAAGGGCGTGGCTGAAGCAACTGGCTGGTAAATTTGTTTTTATCTTTTTTCTAACCAATTAATTATCTGCTGTGCAACATGGCTGCTAGATTGTCTATCAGAAAGTAAATGGTCAGTGTTTTTCAGATTTATTAAAGTGGTTTCACCTTTGACCCATTGTTGAATCTCTTTCGCGTTGCTTTCATTAACCAGCGCATCATTTTCTATATTAAAAATCAGCACTGGTTTTTCCAGAGCCAATAAACACGACTGCATATCAATATTACGAACATCTTTCACAAAGCCAGGTTTAATATCATAATACTGAACAGTCACTTCAAAGCTGGCGGCTATGTTCTATTCGAGTAACGTTAAGGCATGACCAAAATGCTGTATTACATGGTCGGGT
>CAJXZZ010000042.1 GCA_913065105.1 uncultured Gammaproteobacteria bacterium
CGATAATGACTACAATGAAAAATTTCTTTAGAGTGAACAGCTGCTTTTGACCTTGATATTCAATCCACCTTAGCAAGCCATTGAATCAGTGGCATTATCATGGGCTTTCTGTGAAAACTGTCTGAGCGTCTTCTGCGAGTTTTTTCACAGCATGATAATGTAGCTGACTCAATGGGAACCCCTGTGTCTTTTACAGGGGCGTAGCTGTAGTGGCGGCCTTTTCTGGTTACTCTTTTGGGCTGTAGTAAAAGAGTAACTCGCCAGCGGGGCGAGACCCACAATCTATAAGGAAAAATAACCGTTAGTTAGTTAGTCGACGATATCCCTATTACCTGTTCTCCCTGTTGTATTTTAGAGCCTGCCATACCGTCCGAACATCAACATGCTCATGATGGATCAACAATGTAATAGCTATCTCTTCAATCGCAGCATATAAACAGAAAACTGCCGCCACACGGAAGGGCCAGTCAAGCAGTCCTGTAAAAAGTAAAACGTAACTTACGACAGTAATAAAAACGGCCAGTTTTACACTCCAGGTATGGTAACTAGTAAACATGCGGAATTTACTATAACCGACAAGCGCTGGCAGCGTGAAGCTGAGTACGATAATAATAAAATAAACCATTTCTCGTTGCAGGATATCCGGCCACAGCAACCAGGCACAGAGCGCCATGGTTGAATAGATCACGAAATCGCCCCAGCTATCGAGATGTGAACCCATCTTTGTTATCTGGTGTAATGTCCTGGCTAAAAAACCATCAAGCACATCGGTAAACACGGCAAATAGCAGTATGCCCATAAACCAGTTTGGCTGCTGGGTAAGCGCAAAGTAAATCAATACCGGTGCCATCAATATTCTTATCAGGCTTACCAGGTTAGGCAGGTTAACTATTTGCTCTTTTGTTTGGTCCATAAATCGTCACCTTCAAGCTATCAATAGGGCCTTTTACGCAAACCCCATCTATAAAGTATATGAGAAAACAGCAGCTCAACAATGATAAAGGTCAATACCAGTAACATCACTGCTAAAATATCAAGATTAAATACGTCCATTAACATATATGCGGGGAGAAGTGACTCCGGCACCTGATCGAGTAAAGGCGCCATGCTGCTGGGTGACATTGACAATCTGCGCTTGATAAAACTGGAACCCAAATCCCCAAGAACGGCATAGAAAGCAACCAGCATACCTACTTGCGGGGAATGACCTAATAACCATGCGGCGGCCGTAGTAGCAACAAGGGCCGCAAAAACCCCTCGCCAAGTTTTCGATGAGCCAAATATTCGCTTATTGTCTGGCAGTCTTTGACCGAAATCAACTGCAAGCTTAAAACTATCATTTAACAGCACACGGATTAAAATTGGCGCGCCATTTGCGATTATAATTAGCAACAGAAGCTGTAATAATTCAACAGTCACTGCGCGACTCCAGAGTTTACTTGTATGCAGTCTATAATTTACCGGGATAAACGCAAATCAAAAAAACCAACGAAAGCATAAAATTCAGGAAATCATGTCAAACGCATCAATTAAAGTCCTGACTTACAATATTCACAAGGGATTCAGCACCAGCAATCTTCGTTTTGTCCTGCACGACATAAAAGACTCACTGCGCCATGTTGATGCCGACGTGGTTTTTCTGCAGGAGATACAGGGCGAACGCACCATTTCCAAAAATCGCTTTGATGACTGGCCAAACAACAGGCAGTTTGAATTTCTTGCTGACCAGGTCTGGCAACATCATGCTTACGGCAAAAATGCTATATACAAATCCGGCCATCACGGCAACGCCATATTAAGCAAATATCCATTTATTAAATGGGAAAACATCGATGTTTCCATCATGCGCTCAGCCAGTCGCAGTCTGCTGCATGGCACCATCCAGATACCTGGAATCGAACAGAAAGTTCATATTATTTGTGTTCACCTTGGCCTGTTTGAACGTGAAAGAGAGTCACAACTTGCGACGCTGAGCAAACGCATAAGCTCTCATGTGCCCTCTGATGAGCCACTGATTATTGCTGGCGATTTCAATGACTGGCGTGGCCGCGCGGAACGGCATTTACATCACGATCTGGGTGTTAAAGAGGTTTTTAAAAATACTCGCGGTTCTCACGCACGCACCTTCCCTGCGGCACTACCGGTATTATCGATGGATCGTATTTATTATCGTGGACTTGAGGTCATCAATTGTAAACGCTTGCATGGACAACCGTGGAATCGTATGTCAGATCACACGCCACTACTGGCCGAATTCAGACTACTGTGATTTCCCGCAGTGAGAAAACCCATCTACTCACTGTCTTCAGAAAATACAGACTTAACCAGCGGAATAGTCAAACGCCTCTGTGTTGCCATTGCCGCTTTATCCAGTACGACCAGGCGCTCAAACAAGCCAGACATATCCCGAGGGTAACGCTGCAGTAGATAATCCGCCACATTTTCGGACAGTTCCAAACCACTTTGTTTGGCACGAAAACGTAATGCCTGATATTTTTCTTTATCGGACAGATGCTGTAACTGAAAAACTGGCCCCCAGGCTAAACGTGAGCGTAAATCAGGCAGTTTGACGAAGGCTTCATCGGGTGGCCGTACCGACGCCATAATTAAACGGTGATTATTTTCACGCACACGATTTATCAGGTTAAACAAAGCTGTCTCCCAGACATTATCCAGAAGCCATGTTTCAATATCATCCAGGCATATCAGGTCTACCTGTTCCAGACCCTCAAACATATCAGCTGACTGATTGGTGATTTCTACCTGCGTTAAGTAACACACTGTCTGCTGATTTTTTGCCGCATGATTACAGCACGCCTGTAATAAATGGCTTTTACCCAGACCGGGCTCACCCCAAAAATATAGCTGATTTTCGCCAGTACCAACAGCGGTTTGCTGCGCCAGGCCTGTGGCCACGGAATTTTCACCTGCGACAAAACTGTCGAAGGTATACAGTTCCCCGGGCTCGAAACCCAGCGGCAGTTGCGGATGAATTAATGCAGTCACTAAATTATTACTATTGCTTATATCGTAAAAGTGCTACTTATTGAGCCTGTAATAATAGACCGGTATCGGATCTTTCTGGTTTTCCGTCGAATCGGAGGCAGCGTCTTTCTCAGAAGATACATCATCAGAGACTAACACTTCACTACTCTTTTCAGTTTCACTGCCAGACTGTATTACAGGCGGCTGACTTTCGGGGGATAGCTCCACTGCCGGACTTTTTTGCGCCTCTACCTGGATAAGTTCTGCGCTATTTTTTATCAGATTTAAAAAGTCTTCTTCATTGCTTCGTAGCGTCACTTCAAAAACAGCATTCTGACCATCAACTTTAAGCGGTATCGCTTTTTCGACCGCGCTTAAAGCAGTTAAATAATCTTCAACACGAAGATATTTATTGATCGAGGTAACCGCCTGAATATTCAGCTGAATCGTTGCTAGTTGCTGCTCATCCATCTTATTACTAACAGCAAATACGACACCCAGAGCATCGGCTGCCTGATCAATGGCTTTATTAATCAGCTGACTGTAATCAGCATTAACCAGACTCCAGTGGCGATTCCCGCTTGCCATCAACAGGCTCCAGCTACTCTGCCACTGATCGCCATTCCATATTATGCTGCCGGTCAACGCGGGCCCTCTGGAATAGCGTTTTGACGCACTAACTACTGGATCTTTAAAACCACCACGAATATCAGCAACACTGAGTATTTTCCTATCTTTATAATCATATAAAGGCCAACGCTCAGGCACGCCACGTCGGGTTAAAGCTTCTTCAGCAGCTGTTTTCAATAGTGATTGATCGGCATCTTTTAATACATATTCATTTGTGCCATCTCTTACCGCCAGCCAGACGACCACTTCAGGGCGGTGTTTACCCCATACTGGAAAGCCATTCTCCAGTAGATATTTCTCCATCGAACTGCCGTTATACTGAATTTTTATACGATGCGTTAGTGCTACCCCTGCCTCGTTGACGGCTGGGGCTGAGGCAGTTGAAACCGGTACAGGCTCATAACTATATTGTTTAACATATGTCTTTGCCACTGGACGTTTTAATTTACGCATCACGATGCTATCACCCGAAACACGAACAAACACCTCTTCCATACCACGCTCAAATGCTGCCCAGCGTACACTTGCAGATTCGTTTGTGACCAGAATGTCCACATCATAAAGCCCATCTACCTGACTAGCCATGACCTGATTGAAGATAAATAAGAGACTGACGAAAACGAGTATTTTCGTTTTATAGTTCAACATTTGAGACCCGTAAGATGCAAATTTGTAGCAACAAAAACCAATAGAGCGTGTACAATAACACATCTTTTTATTACACGGCCATACCGGTCGCAAAAGCCCTTACATTCGATGTCTACCAATCAATCAAAATCCCTGAGTTATCGAGATGCTGGCGTTAATATCGATGCCGGCAATGCGTTTGTTGAGAAAATTAAATCCAGCGTTGCCAGTACTAGCCGCCCCGGTGTTATGGGTGGTTTTGGTGGCTTTGGCGGATGTTTTGAATTACCGACAAACTATAAACAACCGGTTCTGGTCTCTGGCACTGATGGCGTCGGCACCAAGTTAAAACTGGCTATAGATTTAAATAAACACGACACCATCGGCATCGACCTGGTTGCTATGTGTGTGAATGATATTCTAGTACTCGGTGCCGAACCTTTATATTTTCTGGATTATTACGCAACCGGTGAATTAAATACTGAAGTTGCCGCCAGTGTGGTTGCAGGTATTGCCGAAGGTTGCCGTCAGTCAAATGCCGCATTAATCGGTGGCGAGACGGCCGAGATGCCCGGCATGTATGGCAAAGGCGACTACGACCTGGCAGGTTTCTGTGTCGGCATCGTTGAAAAACAAAATATCATCGATGGTTCTAAAGTAAAAGCCGGCGATGTTATGGTAGCTATTGCATCCAGTGGGCCACACTCCAACGGTTACTCACTGGTTCGTAAAATTATCGAGGTGAGCCAGGCTGACATCAATGCACCTTTTGGTGAGCATGAAGGCACCTTAGGTGAAGCCCTGCTGGCACCGACACGGATCTATGTCAAAGCAATACACGATCTGTTAGCAAAATTTGATATCCACGCCATGGCACATATCACCGGTGGTGGTCTACTGGAAAATATTCCCCGTGTTCTACCTGAGAATACGCAGGCTGTGATAAATAAAGATAGCTGGCAACTACCAGACGTTTTCCAGTGGTTACAGGAAAACGGTAATGTAGAGATGAACGAAATGTACCGCACCTTTAACTGCGGCGTCGGTATGGTGTTAATTACCAGCGCCGACGAAGCTGATGCCATCATTTCAGCGCTCAATCAGAATGATGAGACAGCCTGGTCTCTTGGTGTAATCGAGACCGGAGATAAAGAGCAGGTTGTTTTCAAATAGCCACTACTTCAGAGCCGACTGCCTCAGAGTCTAACGTGGAAAAAAAAGCGTCTCTTGTCGTACTTATATCGGGTTCCGGCAGCAATCTGCTGGCCATTATCGATGCCATTAAAAACAAACAACTGAATGCCGAAATAAAAACCGTTATCAGTAATCAGGTAACGGCAAAAGGCCTTGATCACGCAATCAGAGAAAATATAACAACCCATGTAGTTGATCATAAACAGTATCCAACGAGAGAGATGTTTGATCAGGCGATGATAAAAATCATTGATCCTCTAAAACCTGACCTGGTTGTGCTTGCCGGTTTCATGCGAATCTTAAGTAAAAACTTCATCGAGAAATACCAGCACCGTCTCATCAATATTCACCCCTCGTTACTGCCAAAATATAAAGGTCTGAACACGCACCAACTGGCCATCGATAACAACGATGAAGTACATGGCGCCAGTGTTCACTACGTTAATTTCGAACTCGATAGCGGCCCCGTTGTCATACAGGCAGAAGTACCCGTGCTTGCCACGGATAATGCAGAAGCTTTGGCGGCACGTGTCCTGCATGAAGAACATAAAATATACCCGATGGCTATACAGATGCACATAAACGGTCGTATAAGATTTGATAATGACCAGTTAAAATTTGATAATAAAACTTTAACCAGACCACTGTTATGGAAAAATAACAAACTCACCAGATAAATATATAACCGATGCCAACACGAACAAACATTCAACAATTAAAAATCATTACTATTTTTATAGCTGCATTATTTAGCCATAGTCTTTTTGCTGCACATGCACTACCTGAATTTAGCGCTAAATATGCAATTCAAAAGTTTGATATTAAAATAGCTGAAGCACACTATCAATTACGCTATACAGAATCGGGATATGAGTTCTCACAAAATACAACGCTGCATGGTGCCGCTGGCATGTTCGCTGATGACACCGTGACCGCCACCAGCCTCATTGATGAGGTTGGTGACAACCTGTTACTAACAAAACATAGTTACAAACAGACTGGCCAAGAAAAAAATAAAGATGAAGATATAAATATACAATGGCAGACGTACAAGAATACACGCAAGGGGAAAATTACCGGTATCGTCAGAAGTAAAGAGATAGATTATAAAACCAATTCAGAGATCTGGGATGCACTGTCATTCCAGATCCCCTTAATGATTGAAGCTAATAAAGACGTAAAAGAATATCCATATAAAGCCATATTAAACGGTGAAATAGACACTTATAATTTCGTACTAACATCAAGCAAATCTTATACTTTCGCCAATAAAGAATACCAGTTGTTACAAATGGTGCGCACTGACCCAGATAAGAATCGTCAACTTCACATCTGGCTAGCTCCAGAGTTAAACAATATACCAATAATTGTTGAATATTATCGTGATGGCAAAGAACACTCTCGAATGCAACTCGAAAGCCTACAGTTTAATAATGAAAAACCAATTTAATCATGATGATAAAATATGGCAAAACCGCTAATCAGAAAAAGCAAACAACTGGTTAGGTGGCCCTGAGGGCTAGTCGAACAAAATCATATGGCAACTAAAATAACCTTACCGCTATTGCAACTATCAATCATACTGATTAGCAGCCTGATTAGCTTTAATGTTTCCGCCACACAGGCCCTGCCCGAATTCAGCGCCCGATACGCTGTAAAAAAATTCGGTATCAAACTTGCCGAAGCTCATTACCAGTTAAACTACACAGAGACCGGATATAAAATCACCCAGAACACGGACCTGTATGGCATTGCCGTCTATTTCTCCAATTATGCTGTCGCTGCTGCTAGTTACGTGGATGAAGATGGTGATAATCTATTACTGAGAGAACACACCTACGTACTATCAGGAAGCAAAGAAAACAAAAACGAGCACTATGACATTTTTTGGCAGACACCAAAAAATAAACTTAGCGCGGCAGTAACCGGTGAGGCCAGAGGACAGAAGATAGATATAAGTACTAATTCTGAAATCTGGGACCTTCTCTCCTTCCAGATCCCATTGATGGCAGAAGCGAATAAAAATATAAAAGAGTATGTATACCATGCCATTCTGGTCGGTGAGATTAATACATACACTTTTGAGTTAATCGACCTCAAAAAAATCTGGTTTAACGATACAGAATATGATGCCTTGCAGATGGTGTGTAACGACCCAAACCCAGACCGCGACCGCCAACTTCATCTCTGGTTAGTACCCGCGCTACACAACATTCCGGTGCTCATCGAAAACTACCGTGATGGTAGAGTACATTACAGCGGGCAGCTGGAAAGTGTCAGCTTCAATAATGAAATGCCCTACATCAACCAACAAAAAGACGACGAAGACGAAGATGAGTTCTAAATCCAACAAATCCCGTTCAAATAATCAGGACACAGAACAAGATGATGATATTGATTATGGACCGAGCAAATCAGCAGTAAAACGCGAATGTAATCACTTGCTTGATATGGGCGAGGTGATCTTAAAATTGACCACGGAAGACAGGCATTCATTAGAGTTGCCCGAAGGCATAGACGCCGCCATGGTTACCGCACTAAAGATAAAATCTCGCAGTGGTCTGAAAAGACAACGTCAATACATAGCTAAGTTATTACGTTCAGTCGATAGTGAAGCCATAGAAACAAAACTAGAAAAAATCCAACACCGACACGACACCAATACCGCACACTTTAAAAGACTGGAGAAATGGCGCGACAGCTTAATCGAGAATAATAAAGAAACACTCAACGAAGTAATTGCACGTTTCCCTGAAGTCGACAGGCAACATATCAACCAGCTAATACGCGCAGCTCAACAGGAAAAAAAGCAGGATAAAGCCCCTGCTGCTGCGCGAAAACTTTTCAAGTATCTTCGAGAACTGGAGGATGTATGAGACTAATTAAACCGCTGAATAGCTTAGTCCATCCTGTTTTTTTCCATACTGGAAATTGGTGTTCGATAACGATACACCACCCAGTAAGTAGATAACACAAAAGTAATAAAAACGACCATCTGAATCAAGTAGGATGCCCGCATATCAATCAGACCACTGGCCAGCGCACTGTAGGCTACCAGTAATGAAAATTCACTACCCTGGCCTAACCTGGAGCCCAGCTCCATTGAAAAGTTCTTATCTTCCCCAATCAGCTGGAAACCCTGTTTAAATACTAAAGGTTTAACCACAACAATTAAAACAGCAATTGCAGCACCGGCTATTAACACGTCCTGCGTCACCAGGTAATTAAATTGTGCACCGATGGAAAAAAAGAAAAGTATCAGAAAAAAATCACGCAATGGTTTTAAGTTCTCTGCAACAACCAGCGCGACCGGGGAGGAAGCAAATGTTACCCCTGCAATAAAAGCACCCATTTCATATGACAGGCCGATCAGTTCTGCTACACCGGCACCCAACATACCCCAGCCAAGAGATAATAAAAAGATATATTCCTGAATAATGTCAAAACGTACAAATAAATTATTAACCACAAACTTTATCAGTAAAAATGCTGTAACAGTAAGCACAACGAGTTTAATTATTAACAGGATGATTGCCATGGTTACATTATCACCCTGTCCTCCTGTCAGCATTACGATTAGAACTATCGCGATGACGTCCTGCATCAACAACACACTAGTCATCATTTCACCAGTATGTTTATGATGTAATGCTGTTGTCGGTATAAGTTTCAGACTAACGATGGTGCTGGAAAACATTAACGCCGCGCCGATGATAATACTTTCGACAGGACTAAAACCAAAGGCCAGGGCGGCAAGTGAAACTACGGCAAAAAAAACCAGGCTAGTAAGCAGGGTAACTACAGCGGTTTTACTAAAGAGGTGATACAAACGCTCGGGGATTAGATTCATACCGAGTAGATACAACAACAGTATTACACCAACATGTGAAATTTTTTCTATATGTTCAGGCTCTGCAATCAGACCCAATCCCATTGGGCCAGCAACAATACCAAAACCAATATAGGCAAGAATGATAGGTTGTTTAAGAAATAGAAAGGCCGTTGCAAAAATTGCTGCGCCGGCAAAGATCAAAACAAATTCAAAAATTATATTTTGAAATCCCATTTATTAAAAATTCTCTAATGGATTGACTATTTTCGATGTTTCACTTGGCAGGGAATTCGCAGTGAAAGCGTTTATGTTCTAGCGCAGGAAACATCTTTCTCGTATGTGCCAGTTTAGTGAGATCAATGTTTGCCACAACAACACCGGTGCCATGAGGCAAACGATTCAATACCAGTCCCCATGGATCGATGATCATACTATCACCATGCGTTTCACGACCACCGACATGATAACCACCCTGATCAGCTGCGATCATAAATGAAAGGTTCTCAATAGCACGCGCCCTTAATAAAGACTCCCAGTGAACTCGACCTGTCAGACTGGTGAATGCCGAAGGCAATGCGCATATCTCCATATTCTGCTCAACCATGGCTCGAAATAATTCTGGAAACCGAAGGTCGTAACATACCGCAAGACCAAGTCGACCAAAAGGTGTGTCCACTACAACTATATTATTACCAGGGGTAATCGTTTCTGATTCGGTATAACTTTCATTATTGGCTTCGATAGTTACATCGAATAGATGAATTTTGTCATAGCGTGCAACCGTTTCACCCTGTGAGTTAAGCAATAAACAGGCTGCAAATACCTTGCCCGGCTCATCTGAACGTAAAGGAATAGTACCGCCCACGAGCCAGATATTATGCTTGATCGCCTGCTCCTTCAGAAAGTCCTGCAATAAACCAGAACCATATTCTTCTGCAATTTTGACTTTATCCGTTTCAGCCATTCCCATAATGGCGAAATTTTCTGGCAGCACAACAAGCTCAGCTTCCTGCTGTACCGCTATATTTATTAATTTTTCAGCTTCGGCCAGGTTAGCTTTTACATTAGGCCCTGATGCCATCTGTATTGCTGCAACTTTACTCACCAAACAATCTCCTACTCACTTAGTACAAATATTACTTTATTAAATTGAACTTGATCATATCACCTGCACCACTGCCAGCAACCACCACCATATGACTGGATGGAATACCCAAAGAAACCAGCCAATCCGTCAATTCCTGAACCCAGAACTCACCTTCTTCACCACCTGGATACTGTATTTCTATTTTCTTCTGCTTATCTAATAACCAGGTGTTAATTAGTACTTTTATAACAGGCAATGACAGTATATATTCACCATTTCGGGCCAATTCCCATTGTTCTGCAGACAATGCCCAGTCCTTTGCATCTTTATTACTGATTTTATTATCAGTTGTCTGCTGAGTTACAGCGCTACCGGTAACTTTATCATTTTTTTCAATATTATTTACTGATACTTGAGCATATGACGAACTCATTAATAAAAATAATACAATACTAAGCAGCGTTTGATAGCCATACATACGATAGCTGTTTAATGGGTTAAAAGTCATTTTCTTCAGCATCTGTGTCTACATTTCGTTCAATAATTTTCTCTATCTTCGGGTCATCCCAACTTCCTGTTATTGAATATACATTATGTCCAATAACACCAAGATCAAAAACTTTTTGAATTAACGCAAGCCCCGCACCGACGACGACACCACCTAATAACACGCCACCTGCAAAGGTTAGTGTATCCGTATGGGGTTTGACACGCATTAATAAACCATAATCTCGTTTAATAAGACCAACACTACCAAACATATTGATATCGGCTGCTGGTGCTGTTACATCAAAGTTCTTTAGAGAACCATCTCCATTAACAAACTCGAAATCTCCTCTAATAGTATCAAAAGAGAAACCCTCACGAGTAACATCATCAAAATCAAAAGTTAATCTATTTGTTAGTTTAAATATATTCAACAGGCCCAATAAACGACCGCCAGTACCAGGGTCTGCTTCAAGTATCTCCCCATTTTCCATCTCAAAAGAGGTTTTCCCTTTCATATTAGCCCATGAAAAAGCATAGGGTTCTGCTGGCCATCTTGCATCAAATGTCGCTTTATATTGACTACGGTCGATACTGCGTTCAAAGCCAAGCCCCGTTAAGGTATCGCCAAAGTTAGAGCTCGTAATATTTCCATTTAATACCGTTTCATGGGCTCCGCGCCACGAGGTTAACCATGTGCCGCGAGCATCAAAGGTCATGGCTGGGCCTTTTAGTGAGTATCTATTGATTAACATGCCATGTTCATGCCAGTTTGTCTGTAAAATTACATCAGTAAACAGCCAATCATCCCATAAAAGTTTTTTAATTTTCCAGTCTAACGGTGGAAGACTCTCAGGTTTTAATGGCTGAGATTTTTTATTATTTTCAGAAACAAATAAGGCATATAGATCAACGCTTTCAAGATCCAGTTTGATTCGTGTATCTTTATCCAGACCTTCTGTAAGCTCTCCTTTACCTGTCATATATTCTGAATTTATATCGAAATCCCAAACTTTGCCGGCATTACGATGCGCATAGAGATTTAATATATCACCGGTCTTCTTTACACCGTCAATAGTGGCACCAGCACCGGCTACCAGCTGTAAACTACTGTCGTCTAAAACATCAATTTCAGTAGTAAAGATCACCTTATTGGCAACGGGTTTATTTACTTTATCCGACATTTGAAATACAACATCTTCCAAATATGAATTAGCTTTTATATGTACGAGATAATCTTTAGGATGGTAAGGGACCTCTAGCTCTAACGACCACATCGATTGTCCTGAGATCCAGTCCTTTGGTATCCAGTCATAACGCTGCAACAAATAATCTGCACTCAAAACACCGTCAAGGTGAAAAACATTCTCCCGGCCCGATTTACCGTCCTGAGTAAACGCATTGATTGATACGTTTCTATTCTGAATTTTTGCCGTCATTGAATCGGTAAATATGCTATTTTTTGTAAAATCGATCAAACCATTCATATCGCTAATTTCATAACCCAATGCAGGGTAGTACATTTCAGTATCGATAAGTTTTAGGTGCCCATCAATCTCGACTTCAACTGGTTTCTGATTTAGAGGCACATCTAATTTGAGGTTTAAATCGCTTTCACCTGCTAGTTGAAATAACCTCATTGTTGGACCAAGAAACTTGTCCAGAGGACTATTCCATATAAATGACTGCACATCTTCATTTTTAGCGTGTGCATTAGTGATTATAGTTAAATGCGACTCAGGTAGATTTAAGATTTCAGCATAACCATTAAACAATGATGCACCATTTATTTTCCCCTTTGCGTCAGTCAGATGAAGAGACAAATTATCAAACTTTACATTTCCAGATGCATTCGTTAACAGAGGCCAGCCATCAAGAAATTGCATACTGACGTCCTGCGGTGAGAATAAAACCTGAAAAACGCCATCATGTTTATCATATGGAAAATCATTCAAGTCACCATGCAGTATAAAGCTTCCATTGGGTACGTAACCGTCAGTCACTGCCGTATCTATCCAGTCAACAAGTCCAGGCGCCATTACGCCAACAGGTACATAAAACTTTACGTATTTCCCATAAGCATCGTAAAAATCAGTTTGCACATCAACAAAAATATTATCCGGGGAAGAATACTGAATGTCTAAACGTGAAAACGTATTGATATGTTTGTTTTTCAGCTGCAGCTGATCAGTAGTCAAGTGCCATTTATCGTTGCTGAAGTCCAATGTCATTTGCCCCTGGATCGTCTCAGCAACCAGTGGGTCTCTAAATAACTTCGACATGATGACCTGAGCATCTTGTGTCGCGACATCGATGCCTGCCTGCTTATCGGCATAATGTATCGATGCATCAAACCCGGCCAGGCTAATGCCTCTATCCTTTTCACTCATCGAAAAATCTTTTATCGTAGCATCGAAGTAAAGGTTATCTAGCAGCTGTTCGTTAGACATGTCTTTTGGCAACTGAAAATTAAGATTATAGATATCAGCCTTAAGCTGATAAGACTTCAGCTTGTTTAGATCCAACAGTTGCTCGTTAGTCAGAAATGTTTCAACCATAGCCTGAAGATCAGAAACGCGTAAAATATCCGCACTTAGGTAATAGCTTTTTTCGTCCTCACTGGCGACGAAGTTTGCCGCTCGCTGCCAGACAGGTTTGAATTGTTCACCAAAAACAAGATTGGAGATAGAGAGATTACGAAAATCATCATCGACAATATAACGGATATTTGATGACAGGTAATTTGTTTTCCAGAACTTTTCTGTAACATTATTCTTGATTAGTATATTTTTAGATGTGAACTGAGTAGATATTTCCTGGATATTGCTATCGTCCAGCCTGGCCCATATATTAATATCAAGAACAGCATTAAACTGATAGTCGCGCAGGAACTTAAATTTCTTATTCCACCGTTTCACATCAAGCTGATGCGCTTCGACATAGATGTCACCATCAAGTGAATCTATGTCTCCGTGCAACCTTGCAACGACAGAGAGATCACGTCCATATTCCTCGGGCAAGTTCATGGTGAATTTTATGTCGTGATTATTAAAATTATTTTTTACGACAATATTTACATCTAACAAACTCAGGTTTAATTTTTCTCCGGTATGATCCTGATAATATATATTACTGTCCTGTAATAAATAATCTGAGTTTTTAACCATATACAAAAACTGCTCAGGCAATTCGCTTGTTCCTTCACTGGTAAATTTAACACCCTGAACCAACCATTCTTTATCGGAAAGTTTTTCTATCGATATATCCGTGCCAATCAGACCAACGTCATCGACAATAATCTCGCCACGAAGTATTGACGCGATAATATCCAGCTCAACAAAGGCTTCATGAAAGTTAAATAATGGGACTTTATTCTTTTTATCAAAGACAGTGACATCGATGAGCCTCAATCTGGGTGAAAACCAGTGAATCGCCGCATCGATAGTATTAATTTCAACAGGCAAGCCTATTTGCTGACTGATTTCCTGCTGTATTTCATTTTTATAACCAGTGGCATAAGGCAGGACTGCACGTAACACACTAAATACTATCGCAGCAGATATCAGCGCCACCGCAAGACAGATGATAATGCATATTCTGAAGCGTAAAATCCATTGCATAAGCGTTACAAAAACATGTAATTTAAAACAGGTACAACATTGTTACAAAATCACAACATCATATTGTTCCTGGGTAAATAATGACTCTACCTGAAACCGTATAGGAATACCGATGAAACCCTCTAGTTCAGCCAGACTACCCGATTCCTCATCTACCAGTAAATCGACAACATCTTGCGCAGCTAATACCAGTAATTCTTTTGCATCAAACTGACGAGCTTCTCTTAAAATTTCTCTAAAAATCTCGTAACAAATCGTTTCTGCTGTTTTTATAGAACCACGCCCTTCGCAGGTTGGACAACTGCCACATAGTACATGTTCCAAACTTTCACGTGTACGTTTACGCGTCATCTCCACCAGCCCTAGTGATGACACTTCACTGATAGATGTTCTTGCATGATCTTTTTCTAGCGCCTTTTCCAGGGCCCGCATAACCTGACGTTTATGCTCTTCTTCAGACATGTCGATAAAATCAAGAATTACAATGCCACCTAAATTACGCAACCTGAGTTGTCTTGCAATCCCCTGCGCTGCTTCAAGATTGGTTTTAAAAATAGTTTCTTCAAGATTACGACTACCAACAAATGCACCAGTATTTACATCGACCGTCGTCATCGCTTCTGTTTGGTCAATGATCAAATAACCGCCTGATTTAAGCTGCACTTTTCGCTCCAGACCTTTTTGTATTTCATCCTCAACACCATGCAGATCGAAAATTGGTCGTTCACCGGGATAATGTTCGATAAATCCAGCAACCTCAGGAACGTATTTTTCTGCAAATTCCAACATTGCAAGAAATGTTTCTCGCGAATCCACACGAATGACATCAAGAGTTTCATCTACCATATCTCGAAGTACACGTAAAAACAGAGGTAGATCTTTATGAACAGCATTACCTGCTTTTATCTCTGAGCTATTATTTATGTTATCCCATAAACGATTGAGATATTTAATATCACTAGCTATAGCTTCTTTATCAGCAACTTCTGCAGCCGTTCGTAAAATATAACCGGCTTCCTTAATTCGATCTTCCTGTTCCAGTAAAATATTTTTCAGGCGTTCGCGATCTTCTTCTTTTTCAATACGCGAAGACACACCGATATTGTCAGCATTAGGCATAAACACCAGGTAACGTGATGGGATGGTAATGTTCGTTGTTAATCTTGCGCCTTTGCTACCTAACTGGTCTTTGAGCACCTGCACCAGTATTTCCTGACCATCCCTCATCACCTGCCCTATATGAACGGTTTCAGTAAAGTTTTTACTTTTGTCAGCCACATCAGAGACATGTAAAAAGGCTGCTTTCTCAAGACCAATATCAACAAAGGCCGCTTCCATACCCGGCAACACCCGAACCACTTTACCTTTATAGACGTTACCGACAAGTCCACGGCTTCTGCTTCGTTCTATGTATAGATCATGCAACATGCCGTTTTCCAGAATCGCAACGCGTGTTTCCTGGGGGGTAACATTAATTAATATTTCCTTACTCATAATTCTATTTTTTATTTTTTTTATTAATATTTAATGGCTTAATACCACATCGTTTCAGCAATTGTACTGTTTCAAATAACGGCAACCCCATTACACCAGAAAAACTACCATTGATGTTTTCTACGAACTGCGCAGCAAAACCCTGTATAGCATAACTACCGGCTTTATCATCTGCTTCACCGGTCGCCACATAAGAATCGATTTCCTGCTCATCAAGCTTATTGAATAAAACCTGACTGCTACTGGTATCAATAATTTTTTTATCTTCAGTAACTATAGCCACAGATGTATGTACCGCATGTTTTTTACCTGAAAGCTGCTGTAGCATCTCTTTTGCATGTTGCCGATTTTGCGGTTTACCCAAAACCATGCCGTCAATTTCCACAATGGTATCAGAACCCAATACCGGCAGTTTTTGAATGTTATTGATCATTTCAAAACCACGTTCCGCTTTTTCCATTGCTAATCGCTGTACATACGCTTTTACAGATTCACCCGGTCTCATTGATTCATCGATATCAACAGATTGTACTATCGCTGTGATACCTATCTGTTCCAGCAATTCACGTCGACGCGGCGAAGCCGACGCCAGAATAATCTGTGCAGATGCAGTCATAGGTTATGGCTCGTGCTCACTGGTTCAGGCACGATGATAAGGGTGATTATTCAATATGCTCCATGCACGATAGATCTGTTCCAGCAAGATTATGCGTACCAGAGGATGCGGGAACGTTAACGCAGACAGTGATAGCTTTAATGATGCCTGTGCCAGAAGCTCTTCTGAGACACCATCTGGTCCACCGATTACGATAGAGATATCTTGTCCCTGCTGTAACCATTTTTCAAGGATAGAAGACAGTTTCATGGTGGTGACCGATTTACCCACGACATCAAGCACAACGAGCAAAGAATCTTTAGGGACTGCAGCGAGTATCTTTCTGCTTTCGTCACGTATTATTCGAGGTATATCCGGATTTTTACCCCGTTTTATCAGCGGTAAAAGAATCGAGTTGACTTTAATTTCAGCGGGCAGACGTTTACTGTAATCGTTACTGGCTAATTCCACCCAGTCTGGCATTTTGTTTCCAACCGCAATCAGATTTATTTTCACAATAATTCTATGAATCCCTGATCAAGCTCCGATTAAAAAGCGTCTTGATTTTGTCGATGAGCAATATCAACAGACCATAAACTTTCCAGATCATAATATTCACGAGCCTGTCGTTGCATCACATGCACAATGACATCGCCCAGATCTACTAACACCCACTCACCATCTTCCTCTCCTTCAGAGCCCAGGAACGAGGCATTGGCTTTTTTTGCTTCAACTGCAACGTTGTTCGCAATCGATCTAACATGACGACCAGACGAGCCTGTCGCGACGATAATCCAGTCAGTCACGGTTGTTTTGCCTTTTACGTCCAGCACCAGAATATCCTCAGCTTTGAGATCTTCCAGGGCATTAACCGCCAGTTGTTTTAATTCATCAATCGTCATCTATAAAACCTCTTAATTGCAGATATACCTCTTCGGGCATCCACTGACTTACATCTTCGCCTGCTAATAATCTCGCCCTGATATGGGTCGATGAAATATCCAGTTGTGGGACTGATTTTAGCAGGATTCCGCCCGTCTTTTTTGATGTAATCTCATTTATATCCTGCGTCATCCTTTCACTAAGAAACTGATAATCACTGGCTCTCATCTGTTCTGCGATTGTATTCTGCTCGAATCCTGGCCGCGTCGTTACGACCAGATGGCATAAATCAAACAATGATCGCCATTGATGCCATGTATTAATGCCAATAAATGCGTCCATGCCGATAATTAAACACAGGCTTTCATCTGGAAAATCACTGCGCAATGACTTCAGCGTATCAGCCATATAAGACAGGCCGTCACGATTGAGTTCACGCTCATCGATAAAAACATCGCTATAACCGTGTAATGCCGTTTTCAGTAAAGATAAGCGCTGCGCGACACTCAGCCAGGGGGGTTCTCGATGTGGAGGGATACGATTAGGAATAAAACGTATCTGCGTTAGATTTAGCGCCTGTTTGATACTGAGCGCGGGTTTGATGTGACCGTAGTGCACTGGATCAAATGTGCCGCCAAATATGCCTATCATGTTGAATGCAGTGAATAGCGAATAGTGAATAGTGAAATAAGCACAGCTAGAGCTGTGGATTTTAAATGAGCGATAGTATGGTGAAATTTACAATTTTTCACTATGCACTTTTCACTATTCGTTATTCACTGCCTTACCTGCCCATCACCCAGTACAATATATTTCTGACTGGTTAAACCTTCCAGACCCACTGGGCCACGGGCATGTAACTTATCGGTACTAATACCTATCTCAGCACCCAGGCCATATTCAAAACCATCAGCAAAACGCGTTGATGCATTAACCATCACCGAGCTGGAATCCACTTCACGTAAAAACTGACGTGATTTCGTGTAGTTTTCAGTGACGATGGATTCTGTATGCTGTGAACTATACTGGTTGATATGGCTGATCGCGTCATCAATATTTTGCACGATTTTAATCGACAAAATTGGCGCCAGATATTCTGTTGACCAGTCATCTTCTACTGCCGATATAACCTCGATGTTATTGCCTTTTAAAAGTGACTGAGTCTTCTCGCAGGCACGTAGTTCCACGCCTTTTTCGACATACATCTTTGCTAATTCAGGCAAAATATTTGATGCAACAGCATCAGCAACTAGCAGTGTTTCCATGGTATTGCAGGTACCATAACGCTGTGTTTTAGAATTAAACGCCACATCCAACGCTTTCTGTTTATCCGCATCATCATCGATGTACACATGACAGATACCATCAAGATGTTTGATCACAGGCACTTCTGACTCATTGCTGATGCGCTCGATCAGGCTTTTGCCACCGCGTGGGATGATGACATCAACAGAATCTTTCAGACGCAGTAATTCACCCACGGCAGCACGATCAGTGGTTTCTATCACCTGTACGACGTCTGCGGGTAAACCAGCGACCTCAAGACCATGTTTAATACATAACGCAATCGCCTGGTTAGAATGAATAGCCTCAGAGCCACCACGCAATATCACCGCATTGCCGGATTTAAGACATAAACCGGCAGCATCAGCCGTCACATTAGGACGCGACTCATAAATAATACCGATAACACCCAGTGGCACTCGCATTTTTCCCACCTGTATGCCCGATGGACGATAAGCCAGGTTAGAAATAACGCCAATAGGATCAGGCAAAGCAGCAATCTGACGCAGACCTTCCGCCATCGAATGAATACGATCATCCGTTAACTCAAGCCGGTCTAGCAAAGCAGCATCAAGGCCTTTTTCCTTGCCTGCGGTTAAATCCAGTGCATTGGCCTTTTTAAGCAGCTCTGACTGCTCAGCGATTCGATCGGCCATAGTGATAAGCGCCTTATTTTTTTGCGCAGTCGATGCTCGCCCGATGGCTCTAGAGGCATCGCGCGCATTAGACCCTACATTCGACATGTAATGAGTAATATCAAGTATTGGTGATTCTATATTATTTGCATTCATGGATTTGCTGTCACGAAATAGACGATTAATTAATCTTATATATTATAACCAAAGCCTGTACTGCTTGCATTGGCATTTTGTGGACAAAGAAACTAGTTCAGCCTTATTGCCGACTACCGCTATCGTCTAAGCGATTTAGTCGTTCCAGCAAGACGCACACACAGAGTTTCGATCTCATCCCATACATTGGCATCAACCAAACCCTTGCTCGCAACATCGATGTAAGCACAACGTTTTAACATCAGGTTAAAGCTTCGCTGGCTATGACGTGATAAACAGGACTTAAATAAAGCGATACGGCTCTGCCAGACGCCTGAGCGTTTTAAATTGAAATCGACCGATGATGTGTCTTGCGCAACTTTGGCTAATAATCGGATGTCTTTCGCCAACGCCCAGTTAACCACCACAGGGACAACACCTTCCGCTTTAAGGCCAACGATCACCTTGATGGCTCGTTTCGTGTTACCGCCAAGTAACACATCAACCAGTTCGAACACACTAAATCTCGATTGTGAGGTAACGGCTTCAGCGACATCCGCATAGGTTATTTTACCGGGGCCCAATAACAGGTAGAGTTTTTCGATTTCCTGATCAGCGGCCAGTAGATTGCCTTCGACATGTTGACTGATATAAGCCAGCACTTCATTGTCCGCATCCATGTCGCGTTTTTTAAATCGCTGCTGTAACCAGAGTGCTAATTTTTCTACCGGTACCGGCCAGCACTGTACCACCAGGCCAGTTTGCTCGATGGCTTTAAACCAGGCGGATTTTTTAGCACTACCGTCAACTTTACCGGCGTTAACAATCAGCACGGTGTCTTCAGGTGGCCGTGATAAATAATCTTTTAATACCTGCGAACCCTGTCTGCCCGGTTTGGCAGAGGGCAGGCGTAACTCGACAATACGACGCGTGGCAAATAGAGACATGTTGGCCGCCTCGTCCAACAAACGTTGCCAGTCAAACTGGGCATCTACGTCCAGCACTTCTCTTTCCGAGTAATCTTCATCACGTAAAAAAGAACGGATTAGATCCAGTGATTCCATCTGCTGCAAGGGTTCATCACCACTCACCATATAAACAGGGTATAGCGTCTTCGCCACCATTGACTGTAATTGATCTGGACGGACGTTCATTGCACCTTATCGATATCTGTGCCATTAACGGTTTGACTGTTGTTTGGCACTGACGATTTAGGTGAACGCGCCTGTAACTTTAACAAGATTGAACGTGCAGCATTTCGTCGCATATCTCTGTATAAAATCTCAGTCTCATTTGCAATGGCAAGTACCGCATCAGGGTCAAATAACAAGGTGCGGGATAAAGAGACAGTCTCTTGCGTCGGATCTGCCTGAACATCCTCTGCTTGCTTACCAGGTTTAGAAATCGTAATGGTAAAATTGACCGTGTAGGTTAAAGAGTACTCTCTAGCACGACCATTACCATCCACAGACAATACACGATTCTGTTTGCTTTCATTCAGCAGTACTAACTGTGAGTTTGCCTGCGTTGGATTTTCTGCAAGCGCTATTTTATTTGTGGCCAGCAGTTTTTTTATTTCACGGGCCAGTTCGAAAACACTATTTTGCTGTAGATACAGCGGTGATACATCTGGGGATATATCTAACGCACCGCGCAGTTGAAAACCACAGCCTGAAACAACAAGCGTTAGCCATAAAAAAAATAAAAAGTGGACGTATCTAGATGACATTTTAGTTCGCCACAATATTAACCAGTCGGCCGGGAACAACGATAACCTTACGCACCGTCTTGCCTGCTATATTCGTGACGATTTTATCATCCGCCAATGCCAGGCTTTCGATCGATGTTTTGTCTGCATTGACTGCAACGCTAATCTTCGAGCGCAGCTTACCGTTCACCTGTACGACCAGTTCGATCTCATCACGCACCAACGCTGATTCATCACATACTGGCCAGGCCGTATCGGCTAATAACGCATCATGCCCCAGCTCATTCCATAACTGTTGTGTTATATGCGGCACGATCGGTGATAACAACAGCACGATATTCTCTATGGCTTCACGCACCACCGCAGCACCCTGCCCACTGGTGTCATTAAACCTGGCAAGTTCATTGATCAATTCCATCACCGCAGCAATGGCGGTATTAAAAGTATGCCGGCGACCGACATCATCGCTCACCTTAGCAATGGTCTCGTGCAGCTTGCGGCGCATATTCTTTTGTTCTGCGCTGAGTTCACTAACCTTCAGTACCGGCGGTGAAGACTGATCGGCAAGATGGGTAGCCACCAGTTTCCATAGGCGTTTGAGAAAACGCGAAGCACCCTCAACGCCCTCGTCATTCCATTCCAGTGATTGTTCGGGAGGCGCTGCAAACAGGATAAACAAACGCACCGTATCCGCGCCGTACTTTTCGATCAATGGCTGAGGGTCAACGGTATTACCTTTAGATTTCGACATCTTACTGCCGTCTTTTAAAACCATACCCTGCGTCAACAAGTTGGTAAACGGCTCGTCACTATCTAACAGGCCTTCATCACGCATCAATTTATGGAAAAAGCGCGCATACAGTAGATGTAATACCGCATGTTCGATGCCGCCGATATACTGATCTACCGGCGCCCAGTACTTCGCCCGATCATCAAGCATGGCATCAGCATCAGGACAGGCGAAACGTGCGTAATACCACGAGGATTCAAAAAAGGTATCAAAGGTGTCGGTTTCACGTTCCGCTTTACCACCACATTGGGGACAGCTGGTCTCGTAGAATTCTGGCATTTTTTTAATCGGTGAACCGACATCATCACCATATTCGACATCTTCTGGCAGTATCACCGGTAATTGGTCTTCCGGCACGGCAACCGTACCGCATTTGTCACAATGGATGATCGGGATGGGCGTTCCCCAGTAGCGCTGCCTGGAAACACCCCAGTCGCGCAGGCGGTAATTAATCTGTTTTTCGCCTTTAGCCATCGAGGAAAGTTTTTCGGCAATGGCTTCGATCGCCTGCTCAGAAGACAAACCATCAAATTCAGCGGAATTTTTCAGCACGCCTTTTTCAACAAAAGCTTCTGTCTCTACCGAAACATCGCTGCCATCGGCTGGATAGATGACCTGTTTGATGGCCAAACCATACGCTTTAGCAAAGTCGTAATCACGTGAATCATGCGCAGGCACTGACATCACCGCGCCGGAACCATAATCGATCAGTACAAAATTGGCCACCCAGACAGGTACCTGCTCACCGGTTAGCGGATGGGTTGCCATGAGACCGGTGGCCATACCTCTCTTTTCCATGGTGGCGACGTCAGCTTCCGCCACACTGGTGGTTTTACACGATTCGATAAAGGCCTGTAATTCCGGATTGTTTAGCGCGGCTTTTTTCGCCAGCGGGTGTTCGGCGGCGACAGCCACATAGGTAACCCCCATCAGTGTATCCGCACGTGTGGTGTAGACCGTTAATGCTGGCTCACCGGCCACTTCAAACTGTAATTCAACCCCTGTAGAGCGACCGATCCAGTTGCGCTGCATGGTGCGCACCTGCTCCGGCCAACCGTCCAGCTGATCGAGATCATCCAGTAGCTGATCGGCATAATCGGTGATCTTCATAAACCACTGGGCGATTTCACGCCGTTCTACCGCGGTATCACAACGCCAGCATTTACCATCGATCACCTGCTCGTTTGCCAGTACGGTCTGATCATTCGGGCACCAGTTAACACCCGCCGTTTTTTTGTAAGCCAGACCCTTTTTGAACAGACGGGTAAACAGCCACTGCTCCCAGCGATAATAATCCGGTTTACAGGTAGCAAGTTCGCGCTCCCAGTCATAAGCAAAACCCAGACGTTTTAACTGCTCACGCATATAGGCGATATTTTCAAAAGTCCATTTTGCCGGTGCCACCTTGTTTTTAATCGCTGCATTTTCAGCCGGCAGGCCAAAAGCATCCCAGCCCATCGGCTGCAAAACATTCTTACCCTGCATGCGCTGAAAACGCGAAATCACGTCACCGATAGAATAGTTTCGTACGTGCCCCATATGTAAACGACCACTGGGATAAGGAAACATGGCAAGGCAGTAAAATTTTTCTTTCGAAGGATCTTCTATCGCTCTAAATGTGGATTTTTCATCCCATGTCTGCTGAACTTTTTCTTCTATTTTCTGGGCTTGGTATTCTTCATTCATAAATTTTTTGTTTAAAAGTGCAGTTCGTCGGATGTCGTCACATGCCGGATTTTTCTGGGCTATAAATAAGACATGAAGGATACACCAGCGTCAAGACTACATAAAGGATTCGTTTCACTCTGATGAGTATTTTACGGTCATTTCAACCAGGACAGAGTTCAGTACAAGAGACATCATGATTCAGTTACAGAAAAAATCTGCACACCACCTCATATCCGCCTACAACCAGATGATGAAAGAAATGCGTGATGCATTTGAGCAAGCCGACGCAAGTGATATGTCTCTGCAAAAATCTCTTGATTTAGCCAGGCATCAGGCCGTACATCTCGGTGAGGTCACCGCCGAAGAAGCCTTTGAGATCGGTGAATATATCAAACGTGACATCAACGATGCCGCAGAATATATGATGGACTCCAGTGCTGAATATTATGACTGGTTAATGCTGGATATCGAAATAATAGAACGTAAGGTGATCGACTTATTTTTATCTGTCGCTGACCATACCCGCATTGAACTCGAACAGTTCAAACAACCCGTCAGTTTACCTGAGCAAATTCCAGTTTATAAAAGTGGTGAAATAACTGGCCCTGGGAGCCTGATCTGCGAAGGCTGCGGCAAAGCCAAACCGTTTCTCAGCAGTGATGAAATCACAGACTGCCAACAATGCGGTCATGATCGCTTTATTCGTCGCCAACCGAGCGATATTTAGCATTCCAGCCAGCAAAACCAAATAATAGCAAACCACTCAGACCTACAATTAAGCCATCGCCCCAGCGTACAAATGGGGTTGCACCAGCAAGCGGCTGTACCTCGCCATTCAATACCCCGATCTTAAATTGCGCTAGTTTTTTTATGACTTCACCGTGTGGCCCAATCAGCGATGTAATGCCGGTATTCGTCGAACGTACCATGTAACGCCCTGCTTCCAGAGCGCGCATACGTGCAATGACATGATGCTGATGCGGCTCGTGTGAATCTTCAAACCAGGCATCGTTACTGACATTGACCAGTAACCTGGCTTCTGGCAAATCTCTAATCACATCACGTGAAAACGCTTCTTCAAAACAGATAGACAAACCCAAAGGTATGCCCGCTGCAGTAAGCAGTGGTTGATCTTCTTCACCCGATGCGATATCAGACATCGGTATTTTCACGAATTTATTAAAAAATTCGATCAAAAAACGTAACGGGATAAATTCACCCAGCGGTACCAGATGGCGTTTGTTATACACCTCGCCTTTTACGTTAAGCACACTGTTAAGTGAGCGGTTTTCATCATTTTTTACAAAAATGCCAAACAGTAGATCGGCATTACGCTGCTTCATATCGGCTGCCAACTGGTTAATATATGGCGTAACACGGTAGCGGTATCCTGGAACTGCCGTTTCAGGCCAGACGAACAGGTCCACGTCTTTTTGCGCCAACGACAGATCACGATATAGATCCATCGTCGGTTGTTTCATCTGTAACGTCCATTTATCTTTTTGTTTTATATTACCCTGTATCACACTCACTTTTATCGCTTCGCCATCTGCCTGAGTCCAGCTTATGGTTTTCAACACGCCAGCGGCTATCCACAATGCAATGACAGGAAAGAGCACGATTAGTGCCTGCCTGTATTGTTTTGCACGCCCATAACTGAACAATAAAACCAGACTTCCTGCGCATACAGCAACTACACCACCTACCGCGTGATTACCTAATAAAGGGGCAAGACCAGATAACGGCAAATCAATCTGTGTATAACCCAATTGCATCCAGGAAAAGCCGGTCATTACATAACCCTGTAACCACTCAAAGACTATCCAGCTTGCTGGATAAAAAAGCAGTAAACGTAACGTTATATTCGCAGGCAAGAAACGATTGACCACATAGACTGCAAGCGCAACATATAAACTCAAGTAACAGCACAACAGGAAAATAAGAAGAGCGGCAAAAACAGCAGGTGCGCTGCCATGCGTATGCAAACTATGAAAAATCCAGCTAATACCGGAGCACTGCAGACCTAAAGAAAACAACCAGCCACTGAATACCGCCTGTTTTAATGGCAGCCGGTGCCAATAATAAAATGCCAGGGCAAGCGTTAAAAAAACTAACCAGCTGTAATCGAAAGGCGCGAACGCGAGTGTAGTTAGAGCCCCTGCGACTAAACTAAGCAATGGCCAGGACACTAACCAGGACAACGGCCTCAGGCGATAAAAAACATTATTCACCATCAGTTAATTTACTGGCATCTGTTTCTATGGTTGCCTCAAAATCAACATCCTTATCACTGCCAGATAAAAGTGATACCTGCATATTATTAATACGTCGTGAATTTGCACTAATGATTTTAAAATGAAAAGAATCTACGGTTACCTCTTCTCCACGTACCGGAAGGTGCCCTAATTGATGCGTCACCAGTCCCGCGATAGTTTCGAATTTTTCATGGGTTAGCT